>NZ_JBKOTX010000007.1:0-70114 GCF_047086965.1 Roseovarius halophilus (ex Wu et al. 2025)
CGCGCCCTTGAGCGGCTTGGAGGCCCCGAACTCCTCACGGCTGGCCATCAGACCCGGCATCTCCGTCTCCGCGATCGCAAGCTCGCGACGCCCGAAGGCCGAAAGGGAAAGGTCCTTGACGATGAAATCCTCGGCCATGATGGCACTCCTTGCTGAACCGGTTTCGAGGTCCTCTAGCACCGGACCCCCGGATCGGCAACGCAGGCCAAGCCGCCATCTTGCAAAATCGGGGCGACGCGGGCAAGTCTCCGGCAGGCTTCGGAGGTGTCTTTGAAACAAACACGCGCCTGGCAACGCATGCTTTCGGGTCGCAGGCTCGACCTGCTCGATCCGACCCCCATGGATATCGAGATCGAGGACATCGCCCATGGCCTGGCCTTCGTGGCGCGCTGGAACGGCCAGACCGAGGGCGACTTTGCCTATTCCGTGGCCGAGCATTCCTTGCTTGTGGAAGAGATTTTCACCCGGTTGGACCCGCGCGCACCGCTGAAATGGCGGCTTGCCGCGCTGTTGCACGATGCCCCGGAATACGTGATTGGCGACATGATCTCGCCGGTCAAGGCGGCGATCGGGCCGGGATACGGCGAGTTGGACGATCGGCTGCAAGCGGCGATCCATATCCGCTTCGGGCTCCCGGCCGTATTGCCGGAGACGGTCAAGAAGAAGATCAAGAAGGCGGACCGGATCAGTGCCCGGCTAGAGGCGACCCGCATCGCCGGTTTCTCGGACAGCGAGGCAACCATGCATTTCGGGCGGGTCGATCCCGGACTAGCCGAGGCCCTGCAGATCCGCCTGCGTCCGCCGCTCAAGGTGCGGGCGGATTTCACCTCCCGGCACGCCACGCTGCTGGCGCAGCTTTGAGCGCGCGGGCCAGAAGCCGCCCGCGCGCCGCGGGATCAGCCGCGCGCGCTTGCGGGACTGGTCCGGTGCGCCCTGGTCGGCGCGGTCGTGACACACCCATTGGGCTTGATGCGCTTTTCGGCGGGGCGGGGCCCGCGGCCTTGGGTCCGGCGACTGGCGGTAAACAGGCTTTCTGCAAGAATATTGAACATGGCGCGTTCCTTTCGCTGCACTGGTAGCACTGATATAGGGCCTGTAGAGGCCTCAGAAAAGTCAGGAAGATTTCAAATATGTTAGTTCAGATTTCATATGGACTGGCGTAACGTTCCCTCGCTCACAGCCTTGCGGGCCTTCGAGGCCGCGGCGCGCCTCGGCAGCTTCTCGGCCGCCGCACGTGACCTCAACGTGACCCATGCCGCCGTCGCCCAGAACGTGCGCGCGCTGGAGGCGCATTTCGACACGATCCTGATGGAGCGCCAGGGCCGCAGCATGGTCACCACCGCCGAGGGGCACCGGCTGGCCATGGCGCTGGCCGAGGCCTTCGGACTGATCGGATCGGCGACGGATGATCTGCTGGACAAGGCGGCCCAGCGGCCGCTCCGAATCGCCGTGACCCCCTCTTTCGCGGCCAACTGGCTGATGCCGCGGATCGGGGGGTTCTGGGCCGAACACCCCGATCTGGATGTCGAGATCATCCCCGGCGTCGGCCTGGTGGACCTGCGCGCCGACGGGATCGACGTGGCGATCCGGTACGGGCGCGGCGGCTGGACAGGAGTCGAGTCGCTGGCGCTGATCCCGGCGGGCCACGTCGCGGTGGCGGCCCCCGGGCATGTGCCCGTAGACACGGTCCGCGACCTGTCCGAGTTGCGCGGCACCACCTGGCTGATGGACGGACAGACCTCGGAAGAGCGGCTCTGGGTCGCCACCCATGGGATCGACCCGGACCAGGAACGGATCAAGACCTTTGCAACCGCGCAGCTTTCCCGCGAAGCCGCGCGCGCGGGCTTGGGGGTGGCGATCCTGCCGGCGCCGCTGGTCGAAGACGAGATCCGGGCCGGGCGGCTGCGGGCCCTGTTCCGCGAAACCGACAGCGCCGTGGCTTATCATGTTCTCACGCGGCCGGGCGTCGTCTCGGCCGCGCGCGATGCCTTCGTGCACTGGCTGCAACGCCAAGCCCGAGCCGCTTAAAGCACGTCACGCAAAACTGCATACCGGTCCTTGCCGTCGCGGATGCGGCTTATCAAGCGGTCAGTGCGGGCTGCGCTTGGCCAGGATGCGTTGCAGCGTACGGCGGTGCATGTTCAGCCGCCGGGCCGTCTCGCTGACATTGCGATCACAGAGTTCGTAGACCCGCTGGATATGTTCCCAGCGGACGCGATCCGCGCTCATGAGGTTGTCGGGCGGCGGCGGCAACTCGTCGCCCGTGGCCAGAAGGGCGTGGGTCACGTCCCGGGCGTCGGCGGGCTTGGACATGTAATCGGTGGCCCCCATCTTGACCGCCGCCACAGCGGTGGCGATGGCCCCGTAACCGGTGAGCACGACAATGCGACTGTCGGGCCGCTTTTCCCGCAGGACTTCGACCACGTCCAGCCCATTGCCGTCTTCCAGCCTGAGATCCACGACCGCATAGGCCGGGGGGCGGGCGGTGGCGATGGCCCGGCCGTCGGCCACGCTCTCGGCGGTCTCGACGGCGAAGCCGCGCTTTTCCATGGCCTTGGCAAGCCGCCTGAGGAATGCCTCGTCGTCATCCACGATGAGGAGTGACGGGTCGTCGCCGATCTGCGCTGGGTCCATGATTGCGGTCTCCGGTGAAATCTCTTTCATGCTGCGCAATCTAGCATGCGCCGGTGAAAACTCTAGCCTGTCGCGGCCTCGGCGAAACAGGCGATGCTGTCGGCCATCTCGTCCGGCGGGACGTCACGGCGGTAGAACTCGACGAAGCCCTCCTCGGGCAGGACCAGATAGGACATCGTGGTGTGATCCACGAGGTAATAATCGTCGTCGGTGTCTTCCTTCTGGAAGAACGTCTTGTAGGCTTGCGAGGCCGCGCGCACCTGTTCGGGCGTGCCGGTCAGGCCAAGCATCCGTTCGTGAAAGGCATCCGTGAAATCCGCCAGCCGCTCGGGCGTGTCCCGCTCGGGGTCGATCGAGATGAAGACCGGCTTCACCTCAAGTCCACGCTCGTCCAGACGCTCGATCGCCAACGCGTTGCGCATATTGTCCGTCGGGCAGATGTCGGGGCAGAAGGTGTAGCCGAAATAGATCAGGGTCGGGCCGGTGATGACGTCCTGTTCCGTGACGGTCCGTCCGGTTTCGTCCACCAACTCGAAAGGCCCGCCAATATCCGCGCCGCCGACGGTGGTCTCGCTACACTGGGCGAAGCTGTCGCCGGATCCGAACCACCTGCTCGGGTCGAAAAGCCCGGCGCTCAGGGTGCCGGCGGTCGCCACGACCGCTGCCGCACCGGTCAGCACGATGGATTTGCGCATGATAGTCCACTCCGGGCTTGACTACTGTGTATCTAGGCATCGGTTATCCCCCATCAACCGGCACAAGGACATCGTGGCACAATGGCGCAGCCTGCAGCAGAGACCTTCATGACCGATCAGCGCAGCAACTGGGTGCGGCTTCGTACTCTGGTGATCCTGCGCTGGGTCGCCGTCATCGGACAGATCGCCGCCGTCGTTGTGGCCCTGTATGTCTTTCACCTTCGGTTGGAGACCGGGTTGATCGCCATGACCATCGGGGCCGCCGTTCTGGCCAATATCTTCTCGACGTTCCTCTATCCCGAGAACCGCCGCCTGAGCGAGGGCGAAGGCGTGATGATGATGGGATTCGACCTGCTGCAACTGGGGGTCTTGCTTTACCTGACCGGCGGGCTGAGCAATCCTTTCTCGTTGCTCATCCTCGCGCCGGTGACGATCGCGGCCAACGTCCTGCCCGCGCGCAGCACGATCGTGCTTGGCGTGGTCGCCATCGGCATCATCAGCGTGCTGACACAATGGCATGTGAAGCTGCTGACCGCGACGGGCTTTCCACTGGAACTGCCGCAGCTTTTCGTCTTCGGGTTCTGGGTGGCGCTGGTCACCGGCATCGTCTTCATCGGACTTTATGCAAGGCAGGTCACGCAGGAGATCATGTCGATGAGCGAAGCCCTGGCCGCAACCCAGATGGCGCTGGCCCGCGAACAGAAACTGACCGACCTGGGCGGCGTGGTCGCCGCCGCCGCGCATGAACTGGGCACACCCCTGGCCACCATCAAGCTGGTGAGCAGCGAGCTGATCGACGAACTGGAGGACGGCTCGGAGCTGCGCGAGGATGCCATCCTGATCCGCGACCAGGCAGATCGGTGCCGCGACATCATGCGCTCGATGGGCCGGGCCGGAAAGGATGACAAGCACCTGCAACACGCACCCTTCGAGACCGTGATCCGCGAGGCCGCCGAACCCCACATGGAACGGGGCAAGCCGGTCGCGGTGCAACTTTCGGCCGAGACGGACGCGACCGACCAGCCCGTCATCCGTCGTCAGCCCGAGATCATCCACGGCATCCGCAACCTGGTCCAGAACGCGGTGGATTTCAGCGACGCCAGCGTTCGGATCGAACTGAGCTGGTCGGAGGACAGCCTGGGCGTGCGCATCATGGACGATGGGGCCGGATTTTCCGCGTCCGTGCTCAGCCGGATCGGCGACCCCTTCGTGCGGCGGCGGCGCTGGGCGTTGCTCGACGACACCCGCCCTGGGTACGAGGGGATGGGCCTTGGGCTGTTCATCGCCAAGACGCTGCTGGAACGCTCGGGGGCCAGCCTGACCTTTGCCAATGGCGGCGCCCGGATGCTGGCCAACCGCTCGGGCGGCGCGGTGGTCAACGTCACTTGGCCGGCCGAGAAGATTCGCGCCGCATCGCAGACCACGCAGCCCCTGGGCGCGAACGAGCCGCTCACCTGAAAAACACGCTTAACGGTGAATTAGTCCGGTGGTGGTCATTATTCCCTTAAACCCTTGTATATAGGCTGTCTGACATGATGTAGTGTGGGAAATTGTGTGGGAAATTTGCTATGCCACAGCACCTCTACCGACGACCGAACAGTCCCAACTGGTGGTTTGAGTTGAAGATACCAGCGGACGTTCAGGCCAAGTTAGGCAAGAAGCGCGTCAGACGGACCACGAAGACGGACAGTCTGAAGAAGGCTACGCGGCTGGCAAGCGTCTGGGCCGATGACATCTGGACCGAGGTCGAGAAAGCAAGGAACCCAGACTGGGACTACCACCAAATCAAGGCAGGTATACGCGACTTCCAAAGCCAAGGGCTGTCGCCTGATGAGATAGACGACATCGCGCTTGAGGTGCTGGGCGATGACAACCAGAAATATGATGCTTACGAGAGGGCCTCGAACAAGGTTGTCGTCCTGAAAGACCACCTCGAACTCTACCTGAAGTGGTGTGAAGACAAGGGCAACAGCGTCAATACCATAGACGCCAAGCGCGTCATGCTGAACCAGTTCTGTAGCAGGTTCCGTCTGCTTGAGGACGTGACCGAATACGAGGTCATGCGCTGGGCATCCGAACGGAACGTGACTGGGGCGACCCAACAGTCTATGCGGGCCTTTGCTAAAGACTTCTTCAAGTATCTGGGGCAGCAGGTCCTGTTCAAGAAGCTGGATGCAGGGGTGCTTGATGGCATCAAAACCAAGTTGTCCAGAACCAAGCACAAGGACGTCATCAGCGGACAACTGTTCCGAGAAGTGCTGGCAGAGTCGAGTTACCGCGATGGTGTCCTGCTACTGGGCTACACGGGCAGACGGTCGATAGCGGTGGCGAACCTCACCTGTTCAGACATCATCGTTGTGGATGGCATTCCATGCTTCAAGTTCAGGATTGATAAGAGGATGCGACCGGAAACCCACAAACCGCAAGTGGTCCCGATACACCCGCAACTCATCCCAGTGGTGGACAGGCTTAAAGGGAACAGTGCCGATGGCTACCTACTGCCCATCAACAGCCAGACCATCGAAGGCAGGTCCAATTCTCTACAAGAAAGGATAAGGGCTTCGGGCAAAGTCACTGGGCACCAGTTCAGGACCTCCATCATCACGATGCTGCACAACTCAAAAGCGGGGTTGCCAGAGAAGGCAATTCGGTCTGTGGTGGGGCATAGCGTCGGTGATGACGCACACATGAAAAGCTACATGGCGGGCTTGAGGCCAGAGGCCCTGCTACCCACTGTGGAGGCTATCAACTGGGACAACTGGGACTGGACCTGAAAGGAGCTGTCATGAAGACCAAGGCACTGCCGATGGTAGCGGCTGGGGCGTTTTTGGCAGGTTGCCTTGAGAGTGAAAAGGCGTGTTACGAAAGGCTTTCAGAGGATTTTTTAGGCGAAGTAGAGTTCGCGCAGAATGGATGTTTAGAGTCTGGTCTTCTAGACCGGGACACTTGTTTGGAAGCTGGCATGACAGCCTTGGAGTCTGACGCAAAGATTTACCTTATCTGGCAAGATGACGACCAGTCTGCCTGCGACTACATCAGCGATGGGGTAAACCTTAGGCGAAAGTGATTTTCTTGACTTGGTTTCTGGGGTGGGCATCCACCAACCATTTAAGACTGTTCGCTCGCACGAGCCTTTACCGGGGTTGACCGGTGGCGCTGGGCGCATCACGCTACCGAAAAGCAACTGGTGAGGCTCAGATGGCCGAATGTCGAAACTGTGGCGTGCCCCTTGGCTTTTTCGGCGGCAACAATGGTTTCTGCCAAGACTGCCACCTGAAAAGCCTCAAAGCAGAGCGAACCGGTGATCCCAACGTGATGAACGAGGGTCTCGAAGAAAGACAAGAGCAAAGTGCAGAGGTTGAAGCCATTCTGCTCACCACTGAGACGTATCCAGAAGGTTTGTCGATCACCAAGCGCATCGAGGTTGTCACGGCTGAGTGTGCCTTCGGAATGAACATCTTCAAAGACCTGTTTGCCGGTGTCAGGAACGTGGTTGGTGGCCGCTCTGAGGCGGTACAGAAGACGCTTAGGGATACTCGGCGGACTGCCCTCTACGAATTGAAGAAGGAAGCCTATGAAGTAGGTGCCAACGCTGTAGTGGGGATTGACCTTGATTATGTCGAACTGAGTGCCGCAGGCAATATGGTGCTGCTGGTGGCTAGTGGGACTGCTGTGAGAATTGAGGAATGAAACGCTACAAAGATACTCTTGAAATTGGCCTGACTCGACATGACCGCAAGAGATGGTCATATAACGGTGGTTCCATTGATGTGGTTGAACAAGCAACGCTGGACTCTTTGAAAGATCACGGCTGGTCCGGCTATTTCACTGAGCGATTTAACTACTTTGCGTTGTGTTGTTTGGTGCTCGGTTGGCCAGATGCTCCTTCGAAAACGCAGAAAGCACTTTCAGCTCACAGAAGAAAGCAGCGAGAAACCTTTTGGTATGGGGTCCAAGCTTTGATGGCTGGCGGACGTGATGGTTTCCTGCCGATGCACGATTATTCCTATGACCAAATATATGCGAACATTTCCACCAGTACCGAGCAAGAATTTGTAGACAAGCTTGATGCTTTGATATCCACTAATATCAAATCGTTTGAAATTGGGAAGCTCAGCTCCAGAGAAGTTGTGGCGTCAGATATTGACCGTCAGAACGTGATTAGCTTTTTTAAAGTTGTAGGACTGAATGGCATCTTAGGTTATATTGACCAGCATTACCCAAAAGAAAAAATACTAGCTATGCGCCGCCTGGATGACTTCGATAATGAATTCTGGGACAGAGGCTGGGGTTCATTCCATATTTCATCTGGTAGGGTAAAAGACGATTTCATTAAGAATGTCAAATCCGAAGCTGTAGACAGGAAAATCGGGATGGAGACTTTGTTTGGCCCTGCCTTCCATTTTGCGGGTGGGTTTCAAGATAACATCAAAAATACAAGATATTTTTCTGACTACGTAAGGTGCTCAGCAACAAGAGACCGAATACTTAGGGAGTGCGACTTTGCCGAGATGTGGCGAGGTAGACTTGTTGAACAACGCAAGACAACAACCCTAGACCTTCAGTTGTGGGATGATAAAGGCTTGGCATATGCTGAGGTTAAGGCCCCAAACGACAGGCTTTCGCCTGCGCAAAAGGCAACCTTGGCCGAACTTGCCAGTAATGGGGAGCGGGCAATGTTGATAAACGTTTCTGAGAATTGATATATCCGAACGTCTATAATGCTATTTTGTGGAATGGACCCTGATGCATTAGATCAGCTCAAAGCTATCGGTGGGTGATCATGAAGGATGAAGCAGAAGAGCTGAAACGCTTGAACCAAAAAATTTCCCCCTATGAGGGGAACTGGAATGGCCAAGCGACCACAAAGTCTGAGCGAGAAAGAATGCTCCGAGCGCAATCTCGAAAGAGAAGACAGCTCAGGCGGCATGAAGCTGATCAACACCTCTGGCTGATAAAGCTGATTTTTGTTGTTGTCGCTTTTGCAACGATGCTGGCGGTAGGACTTGGGTGAGATCAATAACCTGAAAATCAGAACTTAGCTTTCATTAGAGCAAACCTGCTCAAAGTGGCGTTCTATAGAGCTGGGAGCCAAAATCATATTGTCGGGTGTAGGTGGCAAAACGAGCGAGATGCACTGCTAGATTGTATAATTCTGGGGGTCCCAACGGCTTTAAGGCGCCGCAACTTGATGAGCATTGCTTACTCAAACACGTCCGTTGGAACTAGCCATTCAGTATCCGGTGAACTGACATACGGCTGATGCCCATCTGTGCTGCAATCTTGTAGGTGCTGAGGCCCTCATCCCGAAGCTGGTGGACCTGATCCCGGTCGATCCGCTTCTTGCCGCCCTTGAACTTACCAGCTGCCTTCGCCTTGGCGATCCCCTCTGCCTGTCTCTTCTTGATGATGTTCCTCTCGAACTCAGCAAACGCACCCATCATCTGAAGCTGTAGTTTGGCAAGGGCGTCGTCTGCATCGGCACTGAAGGTCAGGCGCTCGGACAGGAAGGTGATGGCTACACCCTTATCAATGAGAGTGCTGATAATGTCCTGAAGGTCGCGCAGGTCTCGGGCCATACGGTCAATGGAGTAAACCACTACACTGTCACCCTCTCGGGCATAGTCGATCATTGCTTGTAGGGCTGGCCTATCCTTGGCGGACTTACCGGACAGCTTCTCCTCGAACACCTTGTCCAGTTCACCCAAGTCTTGACGATCAAGGTTCTGACCTTCCGAACTGACGCGACGGTAGCCGATGGTTGCCATGATATTATCTCCTCAGTGTAGCAGGTGGTAACAACTGGCCTTAGACTACACCGATTCTAGTAACATCTACAACCAAAATAGGTCTAATGTGACCGTAAACTGGTAACAGGATAGTAGCACTGGCAGGGTAAACTTGGATGTAACTACCTAGCCAGATGATGCGACACCAGCGGGTAGAGGTGTTACATTACTAAGGGAAAAGGACAGGTGCCCTTGACCGACTGTCTAAACTGATCCTCCGGGTTGCTGAGGCTGCCCACATGGGAACATTGCTGGTCCCCGGATAGGAAAATGAGGCTACACGCGAAAGCCCTCAGCCGTGGCCATGGTCCGGGCAGGACTACGTCTCCGGAGGCACCGTACGAAATCTTCCGTTGGCAAGTAGCTGGTCCCGGGCTTGTAGTCAGATCAGGTTATGGGTAGAACATACCAAGAACACCGATGTAGGATAAGATGCCCAAAGGTCGTGTAGAGCGCCTGATACCCAAGCGATACCAGACTATCGGTGATATGATACGTGGTGGGGTGAAGGTTCGCGCCCATTGCTCAACGTGTGACCTGACGCTGGTAGTAGACTTGGACCTCCTACGATCCCACTACGGCGAAGACTTCACCTTGATCGGCAGGCGGGGAAAATGCCGTAGGCTGGACTGTGAAGGCTCAACGGTCTTTCTTGCGTCCGGTCATGGCAGATACGAACCGCTTTGATGTTGTATGGAGGTCCGACAAAAAGCTTACTGAGTGATGCTTAAACAAACACCTTTTGTTATACTCTCCCGAGCAACGTAGTTGTCCCACTCATGCACCGTTGTAACACCAATTGAATGGACAAGTAGATCGCCAGTGGAACACAGGTTCTCATCAAGCATCATGCCATTTTTGTTCTTAACGCTTATCGCCATTACAGGTGCGCCCATGCCACCAGCAGCAGTTGATGCCTGTGCAGTGTCGATCCAGACAGCTTGGCGACCACCATCTACTGCGACGCGCGGAAATCGTGAGCCTTTGGGGTAAGACGAACCCATAAAGCGGAAATTTTTATCAGCTTTCATGAACACAATGTCATCAGTTTCTTGGAGGCTGGTGTACTCTTCGCATCCTGAGACCAACATAAGAGCGCACGAAACAACAGGAAATAAAACTCTTATCACGCTATTGACCTCCACCTTTGACCGCGTGTGACAACTAACATAGGCAAGATGCCCCGCCTACCCCTCAGTTTGCAGGTCAGGCTCTTGGTTCGATACTAGGATAGGGGTAAAGGTGCCGGGCGATCCTACAACGGCTGAGAGGCCCCAGTTTGTGGACTATCTGGGCGGTCCTCACTATCGCACCCTAGTACCGATTGACGTACCCGACCCGCAGCAAGGCAAGACTATTTTGCTATCGCCAAGCAGAAGGTCCAATAATACAATATATTGTTATAGCCTATCTACCGTAACTATATGTAGATTCTTGGGGAAGCTTAAAAGGGTGTTAAGTGCCTGCCATGCTACAATATCAGATGGTCATGGGTTGAGGCGTATCGCTCTCGATGCTTGTCTGTAGCGTGCCTGACTGGAGGTCCAATGGGTCAGCAATCTATTGATGAGGTGCTCGAAGAGATGTTCGCTCCAGAACGGGCGAAGGCTTTCGTATTGCGGCACTTACAGCCAGGCAACGAGGCTACAGAAGCGGCCATTGAGGCGCTTAGAATTGAACTTGGACTTGATAACCGCGACAATATAAAAAGGGCGCTGTGTGGCTTCCTGTGGGCCTGTCAGACGCTACATCTACGCAACTCGGACCTGTTGTCCTTTCCCGCGTCGAAGCCGACCTACTCTGCTGATGGTGGCGGCTACCAAGCCTTCATGTCTGTAAGGGCGAAACTACTTGAGCACGGCTACATCAAACAAGAGCGTAAGGCGGCAGCAGATCACGGTAGGGCAGCAATCTATCTGCTAATGAAAAAACCAGACCTGTCCGGGTTTGATTTTCGAGAGCAGCCCTCAAGCAAAGCTAGTCTTGTTGAGATTAAAAGGCACAAAGACAAATATGGCGAAGGTTTCGACACAAAGCCGTTGAGCCGACAAGATGCTGAGCAATATTTTGGGAACGAGCGCATCCACCAAGAAGAAGCCAAGGTCGAGCATATCCTTGAGTATCTGCGAGATCATCCGCTCAGGGTGGGCAACACGACTTACCGACACCTAAAGCGAGTATTCAACAAAGAGAGCCTTGGCCACGGTGGGCGGCTTTATGGCAGCTATTCCAACCTCCCCAAGTCGTGGCGGGCCACAACCACAATAGATGACCAGCCTATCGTTCAAGTAGACATCAAGGCCAGCTACCTGTCAGTTCGCGCTGGGCTGTCGGGCTACAGCTTTGAGGAGGGAACAGACCCTTATCAGATTATTCCTTGGGTCAATCCTCAAGATGAACGAACGCGAGACCTAGCCAAGGTACTCGTGTCAGCTTTAATTTCGATGGGCGGTGACAAGGATCGGTTTCCCAGTGGATGTAAGGCTGAGTATAGCGACATCATCAAACCACATCAGACCATCAAGCACTTCAAGGACCCAATCCACGAGGTGTTTCCGTTCCTACTGGAATATATGGATGGTTTGGAGGTCGCGTTCCAAGAATCTGAAATGATGATGGCAGTGCTCAATAAGTGTATCGAGGAAGACCTACCAGCTTGGCCCTTACATGACTGTATCTTTGTAAGACATGGTGATGCGGGCAAGGCTGTTGAGATAATAAAGTCAGAGTTCAGCTACTTGCTAGGCTTCAGACCTACAGTCACCACTAAAGACCATAAAGGTAAGGAGGAAATAATATAAAAGAATAATTGAATATCTTGAGCTTCCCTCTTTAGGCTAAAGCGGAGGGGTAAGAGTCCGACTTTTGACCGGATTACTAACTGTCACAGCCCAGTTCTTCCTTGGTCTCTCGGAACTCTTCCAGCGTTTGCTCTTGTTGTTCTTGCCAGTAATCCTCAGGAAGTTTGTTGCTACTGCGGATTATCTCCAGTTGGTCCAGTATAGCTTCAAGTTCTTGCTCAGTGGCCGTAACGCTGGCACCAGCCCCACGGTCCCGATCTTCGGGCAGCCCGATATCCAGAAACAGGTCACTACAGACAGGGTTGGTTAGGGCCGCTCGTTCATCTTCCAGTAGCCAAGCGTCGCACTGTGCAACGGTCTGCCTGATGGCATTCGATCTTTTCGCTTGCTCTGTAGCTTCAAGGGCTGGCAGCGTCATGCCCAGCGCGATGTATTCGTCGATCAATTCGCACCGACGCGCTGCAACTTCGGCCCTGTAAGCCTGACGCCTTTCTGCTTCTGCTTCTTCCGCCACCTCTTCTTTCAAAGCTTCTGCTTCGAGTTGTTGCTTGCGCTCAGCGTACGCCGTCGCTGATAGAAAGCCTTCCCCGTATAAGAATTTTATCGGTTCTTCCGAAATTTTCGAAAGGCACTGCTCCCCACGCTCAATTACTTCATCCTGACCGATATACTTGCGACTTCTTAAGTCAGATAACGCGACTGACACGTCTTGCCGGTCTGGATTCTGCCCCGCCTGTTCGCACGTTTCGATCAGGTCGAACAATGTCTGAGCAGTGCTTGGCCCGGCCCATACCGACATGACAACCAGCGCCAAGGCGATAGAAGGTTGCTTTACTGAAACCATGGCAGAGCATCCTTGTTGCTTCATTCCTATCATCACTCACGCCGCAACTCTACCTATCGAAGAAGTCAAGCGACGCATTCAATCATCGCCCAGAGTTCGGCGAAGCATTTCGTTCTTTCTCTCATCAATCGCTTCGAGGATCAGCTCCCGATTTTTCAGGCTTGTATAGTAACCCTCAACACTGCCAAAGATACCTTCAAAAATGCTTTTTGCGTCATCATTGATTTCACAGCCATTCTCAACCCTTGACTCATATGAGGTCTCTGTAAGGCTTATTCTCAGCGTTCGTCCACTTCGTACGAATGGCAGAAGTTCACGCTCATAAAAAGAGACAAATTCGTCATATTCTTTGTAGTTCCAGCCCTCGCAGATAGCGTAGGATGAGAGATAATTTAGAAGAGCATTCTCTTCAGTATTTCTGATTTGTTCGATCTGAGGCCTATCTGGAAAAATTCGTTCCAAAAAATCTATCTCTGCCATTATATCGCTGCTGTTAGCGTCTTGTATGTCCGCAATCACTATAGTTGGAGAGCAGGTCAGCCCCAAGGCCACCAAAATTACAGGTAAAAGTTTCATCGTCCTTGCTGTCCGTGTTGCCTTAGCCTATCATCTGAAGTTGATCGAACACGATACTGGTCACAAGATCAATCCCACTGGACCAAGACACCTGAATCAGTCACAGAGCGTCTGTGCGCTTCATACAGAGCCTCTAGGGCTTTTTACGGACAAAGGGCACAAAACCGCCAGAGCCTCTGTGTGTGGCTGTGTGATGATTGGATGATTTAGTGTAGGCTATAACTCGCTCGGAAAAGCTCAGCTTGTAGTACCTCTAAGGTCTTTCCTACTCCATAGGTCTGACTCTTGGACGCTTGGGACTGTTGGCTTCGCCCTTTGGTGTGTAGTTCATCCTGTTGGGTGGGGGCCTACCAGCTTCGAGTGTGGGAAATTGTGTGGGAAAATCAGTGACAGAACCCCACTTAAGCATATGTTTTTTCATGTTTTTGTAGTTAACGCTCTTAACGGTGAATTAACCAATCCCATCGACCTTCGGCCCGTCATCGCCGAAGGAGCCTGCCATGTCCCTGCCCGACGCATTCCAAGCGTTCCTTGCCGCGGGGATCGGTGTGATCTTCGCGGCCCTGTTGTTCGTTTGGTGGACCCGCGCAACCGCCGCGCCCGCGGTCGCGGCCCGGCGCCTGCTGGCCGACAGCGCGGGCAAAACCGCGCTCATCTTCGCTGGGGACCGGTTGGTCGATGCCACGCCCGAGGGGCGGGCTCTCCTGCGCCAGGCCCGCGAGGGCAGCACGGACTGGGACAGGCTCGTTTCCGCGCTGGCCCCACGGTTTCCCGATCTGCGCCGCCAATGCGCCGATCTGGCCATGACGGGCCGCGAATCCATCGCTGCCGACAACGACCCCGATACGCTTGTCGAGGCCACCTATCTTGACGGTGTCGTGCGATTGGAATTGCGCGCAGGGGCGGCCCGGACCGACCCGGCCGAACGCCTGATCGTTGCGGCGATGGAGCAGGAACTGACCCTGTTGCGCAACATCGGGGACAACGCCCCGCAACTGATCTGGCAATGCGATCGCGACGGCCAGGTGACCTGGGCCAACCGCGCCTATCTGGATCTGGCCGACCGGGCCTTTCCGGCCGAAGGCGACACGACCCTGACCTGGCCGCCGCCAGACCTGTTCTCGGACCCGCCCCTGCCGGAGGACTCCGCCCCCGTCGTTGAACACAACTGGCTGTCCTCGGCTGGCACGATCGCCCCGCGGTGCTACGTCATCACAAGCGTGCACCGTGATCCGGGCACCATGCACTACGCGGTCGACATCACCGAGTTGGTCGAGGCGCGCGAAGACCAGAAGACGTTCGTCCAGACCCTGACCAAGACCTTCGCGCAACTGTCCGTGGGCATGGCCATCTTCGATCGCGCGCGCCGCCTGACCCTGTTCAACCCGGCGCTGACCGACATGCTGGGCCTACCGACGGATTTCCTGGTCTCGCGCCCACACATCGGCCCCTTCCTCGACCGCCTGCGCGAGGCGCGGATGATCCCCGAGCCCAAGGACTACGCCGCCTGGCGCGCCAAGGTCGAGGCTGTCGAGGCCGCCGCCGACGACGACCGCTACCAGGAGGCCTGGACCCTGCCCAATGGCCAGACCTATCGCGTCACCGGTCGGCCACACCCCGACGGAGCGCTTGCCTTCCTGTTCGAGGACATCTCGGAGGAACTGTCGCTGACTCGCCGGTTCCGGGCCCAGATCGAGATGGGCCAGGAAATCCTCGATTCGATGGAAGAGGCCGCCGTGGCCTTCAGCGCCACCGGCGAGGTGGTCATGTCCAACCGCGCCTATCGCCTGCTGTGGGGCAGCGAAGGGCACCTGGGGCTGGGGGGTGCCCACGCTGTCGGACGAACTCGCTGTCTGGCGCAACAGAACGGCGCCAACACCGGTTTGGCATCGTATCACCACCGCACCCACTCCTTGCGAGGACACCGTGACGCTGCAAGACGGACGCCGCTTTGCGCTGCGTTGCTCCGCCCTCTCGACCGGGCACCGCTTGATCCTGTTCACGGCCCTGGATCCTGCCCCGGCCGCGCCCGCGCAGGACCCAGTGGCACAGACGGGTTAGGGCTTGTCGCGGCCGGCAAGACCCGTAGTCTGGCCCAATGGCAGCGACCGATCACCACCTTTTTCTGGCCTGCGAGGCCGACACCAACCGTCTCGGACGGACGCTCGCCCCGCTGTTGCAGCCCGGCGATGCGCTGTTGCTGTGGGGCGAAATTGGGGCGGGCAAGTCTGCCCTTGCCCGCAGCATTATTCGCGCGCTCTGCGGCCCGGATACCGAGGTGCCATCGCCGACCTATACCCTTGTGCAGACCTACCCCTCACCGAAGGGGGAAATCTGGCACAGCGATCTCTACCGGCTGGGGGACGCCGAGGAGGCGCTGGAACTGGGCCTGCACGACGCCTTCGACAGGGCCATATGCCTGGTCGAATGGCCCGACAGGCTGGGCCCGGACCTACCAGATGACGCGCTGCACATCCAACTTGCGGCTGGGCCGGCGGGCCACAGTGCCCGCCTGTCCCTGACCCCGGACTGGTCCGGCAGGTTGGCCGGTGTCCTGTGACCGTGCCGTGGCCGCCGGGACCGGATTGTCCGCTTTCGCGCGAGGGTCTGGACGAATCAGGTCGTCGCGGTAACGCGCCCAAGCGATACGGAGACCCACAGCATGACTGACCCCAGGCTCTTTGCCGTCCCGCCAGGCTGCGATTTTGGTCGCAGGTTCCTGGAAGGTCTGGACCGGCGGTTCGGCCACCTGCCGCCCGAGGACTTTGCCCGTATCGAAATCCTGGTGAACACGCGGCGCACCCAAAGGCGCCTGCGCGACCTGTTCGATCAGGGTCCGGCGCGTCTTCTGCCGCGGCTGCGCCTGATTACGGACCTCGGGAAGGACCCGGCGGTTCAGGACCTGCCCTTGCCGATCTCGCCACTACGCCGCCAGCTTGACCTGTCCAACCTGGTGGGCAAGCTGTTACAGCAGGACCCGACGCTGGCCCCGCGCGAAAGCCGCTTCGCCCTGGCTGAAAGCCTCGGTGCGCTCTTCTCAGAGATGCACGGGGAAGGCATCGACCCCGCGCGCATAACGGAACTGGATGTCGAGGACGAGTCCGGCCACTGGAAACGCGCCCTGCGCTTCATCACGCTGGTCCAGCACTATTTCGAGCACAGCCACCCCGACCCCGACCCCGAGGCCCGCCAACGCATGGTTGTCGAATGGCTGGCCCAGCGCTGGCAGCACAGCCCGCCTGACCATCCGGTCATCGTGGCAGGATCGACGGGATCACGCGGGACAACCGCCCAGCTGATCCGGGCGGTTTGCAGCCTACCCGACGGCCACGTTGTCCTGCCCGGGGTCGATCAGCACATGCCCGCTATCGCCTGGGACCGGATGACCGCCGAGACCGGGGGCGAGGATCACCCGCAGTTCCGCTTCAAGGCGCTTTGCCAGATGCTGGAGATGCACCCGCAGGATATTCCGCTCTGGATCGAGACCGATACACCTGAAAACGGCCGGTCCGAGCTGGTCTCACTGGCCCTGCGCCCAGCGCCGGTGACAGACCAGTGGATCAGCGACGGCCCCGCCCTGCCCGACCTGGCCACGGCAACGGGCGGGCTCACCCTGCTGGAAGCGCCAAGCCCAAGGGCCGAGGCGGGCGCCATAGCCCTCAGGATGCGTATGGCGGTGGCCGAGGGCCGGACGGTCGCGCTCGTCACCCCTGACCGGCTCCTGGCGCGGCAGGTCACATCGGCCATGGAACGCTGGGAGATCCTGCCCGACGACAGTGCGGGCACGCCGCTGCACCTCACGCCTCCGGGCCGGTTCCTGCGCCACACGGCGGGGCTTCTGGCGCGCCGATTGACGCCCGAAGCCCTGCTGACGCTGCTCAAGCATCCGCTTTGCCATTCCGGCGCACGGGGTCAGCACGGGCTTTGCACGACGGCTCTGGAACTGCACCTGCGGCGCAACGGTCCGGCCTTTCCGACTGGCGAGGACCTGCTGGCCTGGGCGGATCGTGGAGACGCGTCCGATCCGGGGCGGCAGCGCTGGGCCGGCTGGCTGGCCGGGCAGCTGCCAGCGCACAGGCCTGATGAAAACCGCCCGCTCGTCGACTGGATCGCCCGGCATCGCGCGCTGTCCGAAAGGCTGGCCGCAGGGCCGGATGACACCGAGGCCGGCGCACTTTGGGAAAAGGCCGCCGGCCGTGAAGCCCTGCGGATGATGACAGACCTGGCCGAGCACGCGCCCGTCGCCGGAGAGATGACGGCGGCGGACTACGAGACCCTGATCCACCAATATCTGGCGGGCGGTGAGGTTCGTGACCACGAGGCAACCCACCCGGATGTTCTGATCTGGGGCACGCTCGAAGCCAGGGTCCAGAGCGCCGATGTGGTCATCCTCGGTGGGCTGAACGAGGGCACCTGGCCTGCGCCCCCGGCGCCCGACCCTTGGCTCAACCGCACCATGCGACGCCAGGCCGGGCTGCTTCTGCCCGAGCGCCGGATCGGGCTTTCGGCCCATGATTTTCAGATCGCCGTCACCGCACCCGACGTCGTGATCAGCCGCGCCGTGCGCGACACCGAGGCCGAAACCGTGGCAAGCCGCTGGGTCAACCGACTGTTGAACCTTCTTGGCGGGCTGACCGAAACCGGCGGGCCCGAGGCCGTCGCCGAAATGCGCGCCCGCGGTGATGTGCTCTTGCGCGCCGCTGTCGGGCTGGAAACACCGCCCGGCGAGATCGCGCCGGCGCCACGCCCCTCGCCGCGCCCCCCGGCGGCGGCCCGTCCTCGAAAGCTGTCCGTCACGCAGATCAAGACCCTGATCCGCGACCCCTATGCCATCTACGCGCGGCACGTTCTGGGCCTCAAGCCGCTCGATCCGCTGGTCCAGTCTCCCGATGCGGCGCTGCGTGGCAATATCATCCATGACATACTCGAAGCCTTCCTGCCGCTGTGCCCGGATCCGGCAACCCCCGCGGCACGGGATCGGCTTCTTGAAGTAGCCGAAGAGGTTCTGACCCGCGACTGCCCCTGGCCCTCGGTCCAGCGCCTCTGGCTGGCACGGGTCGATCGTTTTGCGGGCGCCTTTCTTGCAGGCGAGGTCACAAGACAGGCCCGCGCCGCACCGGGGCCGCTGGAAAAAGCCGGCTCAGTGACGCTCGACCTTGTCGATTTCACCCTGACGGCCAAGGCCGACCGCCTCGACGTGACCGAGGATGGCGCCGTCTGGCTTTATGACTACAAGTCGGGCACCGCCCCGCAGAAGAAAGCGCAGGCGCTTTATGACAAGCAGTTGATCCTCGAGGCCGCTATGGTCGAACGCGGCGGGTTCGACGCGGTGGGCCAGGCCCCCGTGGCCGGGGCAGAATATCTGCAACTGTCCGGCGACGTGAAATCCGTTGCCGCCCGGATGGACGCGGAAGAGGGCGACTTCTGGCACCGTTTCACGACACTGATGTACCGCTGGGCGCAGGACGACCTGGGCTATACCGCGCGGCGGTCGAACATGACGGCCGCGGATAGCGGCACCTACGACCACCTGGCACGCTACGGCGAATGGGACGAGACACAGGATGTCAATCCAGAGGACCGGCCATGACCATGGATGACGCAACCCGCGCGCAGGTGGACGCCGCCGATCCCCATGCCTCGACCTGGCTTGCCGCCAATGCGGGGTCGGGAAAGACCCGCGTGCTGACCGACCGCGTGGCACGGTTGTTGCTGGTTGGCACCGATCCGCAGAACATCCTGTGCCTGACCTACACCAAGGCGGCGGCGTCCGAGATGCAGAACCGCCTGTTCCGCAGGCTGGGCGCCTGGGCAATGATGCCCGAAGCGAGGTTGCGGGAGGCCCTCGCAGAGCTTGGTATCACCGATGCAACCGACACCGCGTTTCTGGCCCGCGCGCGCAGGCTGTTTGCCGCGGCCATCGAGACACCGGGCGGGCTGAAGATCCAGACGATCCATTCGTTCTGCGCGGGCATCCTGCGCCGCTTTCCGGTGGAGGCCGGGGTCAGCCCCCAGTTCCGCGAAATGGAGGACCACGAGACCGACCTGCTGCGCAACGACATCCTCGAAGCCATGGCCGAAGATCGCGACAAGCCGCTGGTCGACGCGCTCGCGCGGCAGTTCACCGGTGCGGAGATCGCGAAGCTGCTGAAGGAGATCACCGGGCAGATCGGGAGATTTCCGGCCAAACCGGACGCCGAGACGACAAGTGCGGCGCTCGGCGTTGCCGCCGACCTGACGGTGTCCGACCTGGTCGCCCGGACCTTCACCGCGGATGACAAGGCGCTTTTGACCCGCTGGGTCGATATCCTGACACCGGGTGGCGCAACCGAGGCCAAGGCCGCCGCCCGCCTGGCAGGGATCAGCCCCGGCGATTCCTTCGATGCGGACGACCTGGAGATCCTGGAGAGCGTGTTCCTTTTCGGGTCGGGCGCCAAGGCGCACACCGCCAAGATCGACGCTTTCCCGAACAAGGGCACGCGCGAGGCGCATCCCGGGCTGTGCGCGGCGCTCAATGACCTCATGGCACGCACCGAGGATATGCGCGCGACGCGGCTGCGCTGCGATGTGCGGGACAGGACAATGGTGCTGCACCGCTTCGCCATTGCCTTTGGGGCGCGCTACACCGCCGAAAAGCAGCGCCGCGGGCTTCTGGACTTCGACGATCTGATCCACAAGACCCGCGCATTGCTGACCGATCCGGCGGTGGCGCAATGGGTGCTGTTCCGGCTGGATGGCGGGATCGATCATATCCTGGTGGACGAGGCGCAGGACACCTCGCCCGCGCAGTGGGAGGTCATCGACCTGCTGACCCAGGAATTCACCAGCGGCGAGGGCGCCCGAGCCGACCGCGACCGCACGGTCTTTGTGGTGGGCGACCGCAAGCAGTCTATCTATTCCTTCCAGGGGGCCGATCCGGACCATTTCGGCACGAAAAGAGACGAATTCAGCACCGGACTGGCCAATGTCGGCAAGGAGCTGCGGCCGCGCGAGCTGCTGTATTCCTTCCGGTCTTCGGCGGCGATCCTGTCTCTGGTGGACCAGGTTTTCACGGGTGAAAACGCCGATGGCGTCGACACTGGCCTGACGCACCTGCCCTTTCATACCGACCAGCCGGGGCGCGTCGATCTATGGCCGGCGCTTGAGAAGGTCGAACAGCCGCAGCCGGACTGGGACGACCCGGCCGACCACCCCGCCGAAAGCCATCACGAGATCGAACTGGCCCGACGGATCGCCGCCGAGATCAGGCGCATGATCCGCGAAGAGACGCTGACGGTGCGCGAGACCGGCACCTGGGTTCGACGGCCCATCACCGCAGGGGATGTTCTGATTCTCGTGCGGCGACGCAGCAGCCTCTTCACCGAGATCATCGCCGCCTGCAAGGCCGCGGGGCTGGAGATTGCCGGGGCCGATCGTCTGCACCTGGGTGATGACCTGGGCGTGCGCGATATCCTGTCCTGCCTGCGGTTCCTGGCCCTGCCCGAGGATGATCTGTCGCTGGCCGAAGCCCTCAAATCGCCGATCTTCGGCTGGGGCGAGGAGGATCTCTATGCCCTCGCGCAGGGCCGCCCGCCGGGCCAATCCCTGTGGGAAGCGCTCCGGGGGCGCGAGGCGGATTTCCCCGATACGCTGTCGGTGCTGCACGATCTGCGCGACAAGGCCGAGTTCCTGCGCCCCTACGATCTGATCAACCGCATCCTGCTGCGCCATGACGGGCGCCGGCAGATGATCGCGCGGCTGGGGCACCAGGCCGAAGACGGGATTGATGCGCTTCTGGCGCAATCATTGGCTTTCGAGCGGTCTGACGTGCCCAGCCTGACCGGTTTTCTCGCCTGGTTCGATGCCGAGGATATCCAGATCAAGCGGCAGATGGATGCTGCGGGGGACCGGATCAGGGTCATGACGGTGCATGGTGCCAAGGGGCTGGAGGCCCCGATCGTGATCCTTCCCGATACCACTGACCGCACGCCCGGCCCCAAGCAGGAAATCCTGACCACCGGCGCCGTGCCCGTCTGGAAACCGCGCAAGGAGGCCGATCCGCCAGAGGTTGCCGAGATGCGCGCCGAGGCCGTCGCGGCGGAAACGCGGGAGTTCCGGCGATTGCTCTATGTGGCTCTGACACGGGCGGAAAGCTGGCTGATCGTGGCCGGAGCGGGCCGGATCACCGACAGTGGCGAAAACTGGTATCACATGGTGCGCGACGGGCTGGGTCATCTTGGTGCGGTGGACATGGACAGCCCGGCCGCCGGGCCGATCCGCCGCTTCGAAGTCGGCGACTGGACCACTGCGCCGCTACGGACGCAAAAGTCCGAAGACCATGACCCTGCCGCACTGGTCATGCCGGAAGGGACCGTGCCAGCGCCAGATCCGGCCGAGCGGACCGTCGCCCCCTCGGAGCTTGGCGGCACCAAGGCCCTGCCCGGAGAAATCGACGAGGACGACAGCGAGGCCGCAAAGGCCCGCGGCCGCATCATCCATACATTGTCCGAGGTGCTCCCCGGTGTGGACCGGTCCGACCGCGCGCAGTTCGCCCAGGCCCTTGTGGCACGTCACCCCGACCGGGGCCTTGTCCCCGAGGCCGCACACCTTGTCGACGACGTTCTGGCGCTGCTCGACGATCCCGGGCTCGCCGCGATCTTTGACACCGGCCTGGCAGAGGTGGACATCACCGCGACGCTGCCCGCGCTTGACGAGCGCCGCATTCACGGCGCGATCGACCGGATGCTGGTCACGGAAACCGAGGTGCTGGCGGTCGATCTGAAATCGAACCGGATCGTCCCCGACCGGGCCGAGCAGGTGCCCGTGGGCCTGCGCCGGCAGATGGCCGCCTATCGTGATGCACTGGTGCAGGTCTACAAGGACAGGCCGGTGCGCACCGCGTTGCTGTGGACCCGGACCGGCACCCTGATGACATTGCCCGACGAGATGCTGACACGCGCCCTCGCCGAGGTGGGCACATCTTGACGGCCCGCGCCGGCGTCCATACGTTCCAATTCCGAAATATTCTCAAGCCCAGGAGATCCCAATGGCTACCGTTGCTGTCACCGACGATACATTCGATGCCGAAGTCCGTCAGTCCGATGTCCCCGTCGTGGTGGACTTCTGGGCGGAATGGTGCGGCCCCTGCAAACAGATCGGCCCCGCGCTGGAGGAGCTGTCCGAGGAGATGGCCGGCAAGATCAAGGTCGCCAAGGTCGACGTGGACCAGAACCCGATGTCGCCCGGCCAGATGGGCGTGCGCGGCATTCCCGCCCTGTTCATCTTCAAGGATGGCGAAGTCGTCTCGAACAAGGCCGGCGCGGCCCCCAAGGCCGCCCTTCAAAGCTGGATCGAAGACAGCATCTGATCCGACGCCACGCAGGATTGGCGAAGGGCGCCCCGCGGGGCGCCCTTTTTCGTTGCGGGCTTGAGTCCCGCAGCCCCGGGGGCCATATCGGGGCGACGATTGAAAGGACGCAAAATGGCGGAACAGGATTTTCCCGGCTGGCACGGCACGACGATCGTGGCGGTGCGCAAGGGCGGAAAGGTGGTGATCGCGGGCGACGGGCAGGTCACGCTTGGCCAGACCGTGATCAAGGGCACCGCGCGCAAGGTGCGCCGGATCAGCCCCGGCGGACACGAGGTGATCTGCGGCTTTGCCGGGTCCACCGCCGATGCCTTTACCCTGCTCGAGCGGCTGGAAAAGAAACTGGAGTCGACCCCCGGGCAGCTGCAGCGCGCGGCCGTGGAGCTGGCCAAGGACTGGCGCACCGACAAATACCTGCAGAAACTCGAGGCCTTCCTGATCGTCAGCGACGGCAAGGATCTTTACGTGATCACCGGCGCGGGCGACGTGCTGGAACCCGAACATGACGTCACCGCCATCGGATCGGGCGGCAACTACGCGCTGGCCGCCGGGCGCGCCCTGATGGACAGCGACATGGGGGCCGAGGACATCGCCCGCCGGGCCATGGCCATCGCCGCGGATATCTGTGTCTACACGAATGGCAACCTGACCGTGGAAACGGCCGACGGATGATCGAGCGCGACGACCTTCGCGCGGGTGTTGCGGCCGGAATCGTGACCGAACGGCAGGCCGCCGCGCTGGCCGCACTGGCCGACAGCCGCCGTGGCGCGCGCGAGGGGCTGTCACCGGGCGACGAGCCCTTCGAGCTGTTCAAGGGCTTCAACGAGATCTTCATCGTGATCGGCCTGCTGATCCTGGCCGCGGGCTGGATCGGCATGAACGCCGTCACCATGGCCACCGAGATCGTGAACTATCGCACCCAGGTGATCACCATGGCTGTTGTGGGTGCGGCGGTGCTCTGGCTGCTGTCGGAATACTTCATTCGCCGTCGTCGCATGGTCGCGCCGGCCATCGCCTTGTCGGTCCTGTTTGCAGGCAATGCGGCCGCCGGGTTTGTTGCCGGGTTCGCGCAGCCCTTCATGGTCGCGCAACAGGACTTTTCGAGCCTGCCCTGGCCCTTCGTGTTGACCACGTTGGCGCTTGCGGTCTTCTGGCTGCGGTTCCGGGTGCCCTTCGCCATGGCCATGATCGCGGTGGGGCTTTTCGTGGTGGCGATGCTGCTGGCGGCGACCTCTGCCGGGTCGCCGGACAGTGTCGAGGACCTTTTCCTTCTCTCGGCCGGCGGGCCCTTCGCCTGGATCACGCTTGTTCTGGGGTTGCTGGTGTTCATTGCCGCCATGTGGTTCGACATGAGCGACCCGCATCGTGTGACCCGCCGGTCGGCCAACGGGTTCTGGTTGCATCTCGTGGCCGCGCCTGCGCTGGTCAATACCCTCGCCCTCAGCCTTCTGGAACAAGAGGGATCGACCCTGTTGCTGCTGATCGTGCTGGCATTCTTCGCGCTGGTGGCCATTGTGATCGACCGGCGATCTTTCCTGATTGCAGCGATCGGCTATGTTGTGACGCTGTCGTTCACCGTTCTGGGCGAGGACAGCACCGCCACGACCACCGTCGCCCTGGGCGCTGTTCTTCTGTTGCTGGGTGCCTTCTGGGAGGCGATCCGCGCACGACTGCTGCGACTGATGCCCTTCCTGCCACTTGACCGGCTGCCGCCCTCAACCTGATCCCGACGCTTAAAGGACACCCATGACCGACCTGACCCCCCGCGAGATCGTCTCGGAACTTGACCGTTTCATCATCGGCCAGAAGGACGCCAAGCGCGCGGTCTCCGTGGCCCTGCGCAACCGCTGGCGGCGCAAGCAACTGGGCGACGACCTGCGCGACGAGGTCTATCCCAAGAATATCCTGATGATCGGGCCCACCGGCGTCGGCAAGACCGAGATCAGCCGCCGCCTTGCGAAACTGGCGCGCGCGCCCTTCCTCAAGGTGGAGGCCACCAAGTTTACCGAGGTCGGCTATGTCGGGCGTGATGTGGAACAGATCATCCGGGATCTGTTGGATGCCGCCATCGTCCAGACCCGGGAGTACATGCGCGAAGACGTGAAATCCAAGGCGCACCAAGCCGCCGAGGACCGGGTCATCAATGCCATCGCCGGGGACGACTCCCGCGAGGCCACCCGAGAAATGTTCCGCCGCAAGCTCAAGACCGGCGAGTTGGACGACACGGTGATCGAGCTGGAGCTACAGGACAATTCCAACCCGCTTGGCGGAATGGAGATGCCCGGCCAGCCCGGCATGGCCCCGGGCATGGACCTGGGTGCCATCTTCGGCAAGGCGTTCGGGGGGCGGACGGTCAAGAAGCGCGTCACCGTCGCAAACAGCTATGACCTGCTGATCAATGACGAGGCCGACAAGCTTCTGGACGACGAACTGGTCACGAAACAGGCTGTCGAGAGCGTCGAGCAGAACGGCATCGTCTTTCTGGACGAGATCGACAAGGTCTGCCGCAACGCCGACGCTCGCGGTGCGGATGTCAGTCGCGAGGGGGTGCAACGCGATCTGCTGCCGCTGATCGAAGGCACGACCGTCAACACCAAGCACGGGCCGGTCAAGACCGACCATATCCTGTTCATCGCATCGGGCGCCTTCCACATCGCCAAGCCATCGGACCTGCTGCCGGAACTTCAGGGGCGGCTGCCGATCCGCGTGGAACTGCGCGCGCTGACCGAGGGCGATTTCATCCGCATCCTGACAGAGACGGACAACGCCCTGACCCGGCAGTACACCGCGCTCATGGGCACAGAGCAGGTGACCGTGACCTTCACCGAGGACGGCATCGCCGCGCTGGCCAGAATCGCCGCCGAAGTGAACAAGAGCGTCGAGAACATCGGCGCGCGGCGTCTCTATACGGTGATGGAACGGGTCTTCGAGGAGCTGTCCTTCACTGCGCCGGACAAGGCCGGCGAAGAGGTCGTCGTGGATGCCACTTTCGTGGAGGATCACCTGGGCGAGCTCAGCCGGTCCTCCGACCTGAGCCGCTACGTGCTCTGAACCTTTCAATTCGGCGCAAATGGGCGCATCAGGGGCACATGCGCCTGTTCTCCTTCATACGTGACAACGCGGCCTTCCTGTCGGCCGGGTTCTTGCTCACTTTCGGTTCCGCCTTCGGGCAGACCTTCTTCATATCGCTGTTCGCCGGGGAAATCCGGGCGGACTTCGGGCTGAGCCATGCGCTCTGGGGGCAGATCTACGCCATCGGCACGCTGGCCAGCGCGCTCGTCATGGTCTGGTCCGGGGCGCTGACGGATGTCTTCCGCATCCGCGCGCTGGGGGCCTTGATCCTGCTGGGCACGGCCGCGGCCTGCCTGTTCATGGCGGCTGCACCGGTCTGGTGGGCCCTCGTTCCGTCGATCTTTTTCCTGCGCTTCGTCGGACAGGGCATGATGAGCCACATGGGACAGGTCGCCATGGCCCGGTGGTTCTTGGCCAGCCGCGGCAAGGCGCTGTCGGTCGCGAGCCTGGGGTTTTCGGTGGCCGAGGCCGTGCTTCCGATCCTGATCGTGGCACTTCTTGTCTGGTTCGACTGGCGATTGATCTGGGTCGGCTGTGCCGTCTTCGCGCTGATCCTGCTGCCGATCCTGCAGCGTCTTCTGCGGTTGGAGCGCACGCCGCAGGACGATGCCGCCAGCTCGCAATCTCTCGGGCTTGAGGGGCGTCACTGGCGCCGGCCCGAAGTGCTGCGGCATCGCCTGTTCTGGTTCATGATCCCCGCGCTTCTCGGCCCACCTGCCTTCAACACCGCCTTTTTCTTTCAACAGGTCCACTATGCCGAAACCAAGGGCTGGACTCACCTGGAGCTTGTGACGCTGTTCCCGCTTTATACGATGTTCAGCGTCGCGGCGGCCTTCGGAACCGGTTTCATCATCGACAAGGTCGGTACCCGGCGATTGATGCCTCTCTACCAGTTTCCCATGGCGCTGGGCTTCGTCGCCTTCGCCATGGCGCAGACACCCTGGGGCGCAGCTGTGGGGCTTGTCCTCATGGCGCTTGGCGCGGGAGCGAACAATCCGCTGACCTCGGCCTTCTGGGCCGAATTCTATGGCACGCGCAACATCGGCGCGATCAAGGCCATGGGCGCGGCAATAATGGTGCTTGGCTCGGCCATCGGACCGGGACTGACCGGCAGCCTGATCACCGCCGGGGTCGGGATCGAGGCGCAAATGCTCTGGATCGCGGGTTATTTCGTGCTGACCTGCATCGCCGCGGGGGTCGGGATCGTCAGCCTGCGGGCCTCAGCCGCGACGCCGTAGGTAGACGTAAAAGGCGCCGTGCCCGCCGTGTCGGGCATGCGCCTCACTCACCTGCAGGACGACCGAACCGAGCGGCGGCATCCGCAGCCATTGTGGCACCTGGTGGCGCAAGACGCCCAGCCGGGTGGGGATTGGATCGCCCGTATCACGTGGCTTGCCCTTGCCAGTAATCACGAGAACCAGCCGCCGCCCGGCGGCTTGCGAGGACAGAATGAAGGACATCAGTTCGGGATGCGCCTGCGACAGCGTCATCCCGTGCAGGTCAAGCCGTGCTTCCGGCCTGAGCTTGCCGCGTTTGAGCTTGCCGTGAGTCTTGCGATCCATGGCAAGGGGCGCCTGGCCCAGCTGGTCGCTCAGCGAGGGCAGCAGGTCATGATCGCCGGAATGATCGAGTTTTTCACCGACGCGGAATGCCGGAAGGGGCGCAGCCTGCTCTTGTTCCGGTTTCGCATCGCCTTTGGCTTTTGGTTTGCCGGACAAACGCGCCTGGGGTCGATCCTCCAACGGTTGGGCCGTGCGCGCCACCCGATCCCAGAGGTCCCGTTCTTCGGGCGAGAGGTGGCGCGGCCGTCTCATTGCACGGTCTCGGGAACGAGAGCCAATGCGCGCTGTATCGGCATCAGGACGATCATTCGGCCGCCATCGCGGATCTGGCCCGCACGCCGCCCGGCCTCGTCGCCGGTGCCGATGAATATATCTGCCCGCTGCGCGCCCTTGATGGCAGAGCCGGTATCCTGGGCGACCATAAGTCGGCTCATGGGGTCCGCGCCCGCCTTCTCGATCCAGACCGGGCTTCCAAGGGGAACATATGCGGGATCAACGGCAATCGTCCGACCGGGCGTCACCGGCCGCCCCATGGCGCCTATCGGTCCCTGATCGGCAGGGACTTCGTTGATTTCGCGAAAGAAAACAAAGCTCTCATTGGTCCAGAGCAGTTCTTGGCCGGCCTCCGGATTGCGCCGCACCCAAGCGCGTATGACATCGGCCGAGACCTGGTGTCGGTCATAGACGCCACGACGCACCAGTTCCGAGCCGACCGAGGAATATGCGTGA
This sequence comes from Roseovarius halophilus (ex Wu et al. 2025), assembly GCF_047086965.1. Taxonomy (NCBI): domain Bacteria; kingdom Pseudomonadati; phylum Pseudomonadota; class Alphaproteobacteria; order Rhodobacterales; family Roseobacteraceae; genus Roseovarius; species Roseovarius halophilus (ex Wu et al. 2025). The sequence continues at coordinate 28,049 of NZ_JBKOTX010000007.1, forward strand.
CCGTTTGCCCCGGCATAGCCGACCCGGATCACCGAGCCGTCTTCCAGCCTGATCCGACCCGAGCCTTGCACCTGGAGGAAGAACACATCGACCGGGTCGTCGATCCAGGCAATTTCCAACCCCTGCCCGGCCAGCACCGCGCGTTCCTCGATCTCGCGGCGTGTCAGCCAGGGATCGCCGATCCCGTCAGACTGCCGGTAGAGAGGATACTGATAGGGGCCGCCCTGACGACGCGCACCGCGAAGCTCGGGTTCGTAGTAGGCAGTAAACAGCATGTCCCGGCCATCCTGGATGAGAACAGGGGCAAAGAATGTCTCGAAAAAACCGCGGGCCTCCTGCCCCTCGCGGGCCTGGGCGCAGAGGGTGCGCCAATCCTCGGATTCCATATCGGCGCAGGTGTGCAGGAAGGCCTCCAGACCGGCTTGGTGGTCATCCTCGGGCCAGCCCGCGAGGTCAGAGAAGTCGAGCAGGTCGTAGCCGGGATCAACCATGACCGCACCGCCGGACGGGGCACCGGCAGGCAGGGCCGGCTCGGGCCGCCGCGTCATTCGCCCGTTGCGACAAGGATCCAGTTGGGATCCGACGACCCCATCGTGCGGGCGAAAGTCCAGACGTCGCGCTGACGCTTGATGTCGCTGGGCGACCCTTCGATGATGTCGTCCGCGCTGTCCCGCACGACCGAGGTCATCTCACCCAGAAAGCGGACCGTCAGTTCGGCCTCGTTTGTCATCTCGTCGAAATCGGCGTCCTTGAGCTTGAGTTCCGAGACGCCAACGAAGGTGAAGTCGATATCCAGCCCCTGTTCGCGACGCGACTCGACGACCGACGCGAAGGCCTCGAAGACATCTTCGGACAGGAAGGGCTTGATGTCGTCCATGTCGCTGTTCTCGAAGGCCGTCAGGATCATCTCGTAGGCGCCACGGGCGCCTTGCAAGAATTCGTTGACGGAGAAGCTGTTGTCGATCCGCTTCATCTTGGCGAGGGCCTTGGCGGCATCGCTGTCCTCGGGGACATTGTCGATGATGTCGTGATCCGGCCCGCTCTCGATCACTTCCAGTTCCGGGCCTTCACGTTGGCTATCGGTCTGGCGCGGCATGGGGGGCTTCTCGAAGCCCTCACGTGTCCCCAGAACGCTCCGAAGCCGGAGGATCAGGAAAATGGCGATCCCGGCAAGGACCAGAAGCTGTAGAATGGGCGAATTCATGTATATCTCTCTTGCGGATGTAGCAACTTTGGCCTGTCGCTCCTATGTAAGGTGGCGACAGGGTCAAGTCCACCTCAGGGCCTGTCAATCACTGCCAGCGCGAGGATCGGAATGCTTCTTTTTCTTCTCTTCATCGCGATACCGCTGATCGAGATCGCGCTTTTCATCCAGCTGGGCGGTCTGATCGGGCTCGGCTGGACCCTCCTGATCGTGGTCGTCACGGCCGTCCTCGGCGCAGCAATGGTGCGCAGCCAGGGCACCATGGAGATGAACCGCCTGCGGCGCTCGATGGCCGATCTCGACGATCCGTCCGAACCACTGGCTCATGGGGCAATGATCCTGTTTTCCGGGGCCTTGCTGTTGACGCCGGGGTTCTTCACCGACGCGCTCGGCTTCGCGTTGCTGATCCCGGGGGTTCGCAAGGCCGTGTTTGCCTGGGCGCGAAAACGGGTGAATGTACGCGCGTTCCAGATGGGCCCCGACGGAGCGGCGGGCAGCGGCCCGGGCGCGCACCGCCCGCCTTGCGACAGGGTGGTCGATGCCGAGTTCGAGGACATCCCGCCCGAGCAACCGCCACGCGAGGAGGGCTCCGGCTGGACCCGGCACTGATACCATGGCCATTGAGGCCCCTGCGAACGGCTGCTACGACACCTGCAACCGCATGAACCAGGAGAGCCCAGATGGCCGAGAACGAAAACGGTGCCGCGGACGGGTCCGCCGCCGACCAACAGCAAACGCCCCAGATCAAGAACAAGATCCTTGCGCAGTATACCCGTGACATCTCGTTCGAAAACGTCATGGCCCAGAATGGTGTCGATGGCGAGGTCAAGCCCGAGATTAAGGTCGAGGTCAGCCTCGACGGCCGCAAGCGCGGCACCGAAAACCAGTATGAAGTGATCACCAAGATGAAGGTGACCTCGACCAACCAGGGCACCGACAAGACACTGTTCCTTCTGGAACTGGAATATGCCGGCATCTTCCAGGTCGAGGGCGTGCCGGACGACCAGCTGCATCCCTTCCTTCTGATCGAGTGCCCACGCCAGACCTTCCCCTTCGTGCGCCGGATCGTCAGTGACGTGACACGCGACGGCGGCTTTCCGCCGCTGAACTTGGAACAGATCGATTTCCTCGCGCTTTATCGCCAACAGGTCGCCCAGCGCCAGCAGCAACAGACCGACGCCTGACGCTCAGGCATCAAGCGTTTTCCAAAGGGCGTCCGCGCCAAGCGTCTCGACGAACGCGGCGTGGGCGTCCTTTTCCTTTTCCGACACCCGAGACTGCAAACCCGCAGGTCGTGGCCCGGGACGCCAGTCGTCGTCTGACACGACGGTGCGATCTTGGCGATCCGAGGCCAGAACAAGGCCCGGTTGGCGCCCGCCGATCAGTTCAAGATAAACCTCGGCCAGGATTTCACTGTCCAGAAGCGCGCCGTGCAGGCTGCGCGCCGTGTTGTCGATGCTGAAGCGACGGCAGAGCGCATCAAGAGAGGCAGGCGAACCGGGATACCTGCGCCGGGCCATGTCGAGCGTATCGATGGCCTGCTCCCAGGGAATCTGGCCAAAGCCCGCCCGGCCGAGTTCGGCGTTGAGGAACTTCATGTCGAAAGCAGCGTTGTGTATGATGAGCTTGGCGTCTGCGATGAATTCGAGGAACGCCTGCCCGACGGCACCGAACAGCGGCTTGTCCTGCAACGTGATCTCGCCCGCGGTCGCAGCGCGCGGCGGGTCGAGCAGGTCCGGACCGATGCCATGCACCTCGAAGGCGGAGTGCGGCATGTCCCTTTGGGGGTTGATATATTGGTGGTAGGTCCGGCCCGTCGGCATGTGATTGAAAAGCTCGACCGCGCCGATCTCGACCAGGCGGTCACCTTGGGCCGGCTCGAACCCGGTCGTTTCGGTATCCAGAACGATTTCACGCATGTTTGCCCCGCAATTTTTCAAGCAAAGATCTGACAGCTGCGCGGGTGCCGTCAAGTGTCAGGGTTTCGATCACGTGATCAGCCCGGGCCCGTTTCTCGGCGTCAGGCAACTGGCGCGACACCAGGGACTGGAACTGCTCTTCGGTCACGCCGGGGCGGGACAGGACACGTTCCTTTTGCACCGCGAGGGGCGCCGAGACGCAGACGGTGACGTCCAGCCAGGCGTCTGCGCCAGTTTCAAACAAAAGCGGGATGTCAAACACGACAAAGGGTGTGTCGGCGTGACGGTCCAGAAAGGCTTGCCGGTCCTGTGCGACAAGCGGATGAACGATGGATTCGAGCCTGTCATAGGCGTCGGGTTTGTCCGTGAGCATTGCCTTGAGACGGTGCCGCGAGACCGCGCCGTCTACGACCGCCCCCGGAAAGGCCCTTTCCACCTCGGGCACGGCTGCGCCGCCTTTTGAATAGAGCCGATGCACGGCGGCATCTGCATCCCAGACCGGCACATCCTCATCGGCGAACATCCGGGCCGTGGTGGTCTTGCCCATGCCGATGGAGCCTGTGAGCCCGATTCGGCAGGTCATTCCAGAACGGCGGCGCGCGTTTGCGCGTCGACATCGGGGCGAAGACCGAACCACCGCTCGAAGCCGGGGACGGCCTGGTGCAGCAGCATCCCAAGCCCGTCAACGGTGGTGCACCCCAACTCTGCCGCCTCGCGCAAAAGGCGGGTTTGCAACGGGGCATACACCAGGTCCGTCACGACCGCACCGCGGTGCAACCCGTCAAGCGGCACGCGCAGTTCGGGTTGTCCGGTCATCCCCAGCGAGGTTGTGTTCACCACCGTGGTTGCGTCTTCGAGCATGTTCCCGGCCTGCACCCAATCGACCACGGTAATCCGGGAGCCGAAATCGGAACGCAACGCTTCCGCCCGGAGACGGGTGCGGTTGCTGAGAAATATCTCTGGCACTCCGGCCTCGATAAGCGACATCAGGACAGCCCGCGCTGCCCCACCGGCGCCGAGCACCGCGGCCGGCCCACTTTCGGGAATCCAGTCGGGTGCCATCTGCCGCAGGTTAGCAATGAACCCGTAACCATCTGTATTATCAGCATGAATCTTTCCATCCCGGCGAAATATGATGGTATTGGCGGCCCCGATCAAGGCGGCACGATCAGTCACTTCGTCCGCGATCGCGAGAACCGCCTCCTTGTGGGGGATGGTGACATTGACCCCGGCAAAACCCATGACGGGAAGAGTCCGCACGACATGCTCCAGGTCCCGATCCGAGACCCGGATCGGCATATAATATCCAGCCAGCCCGTATCGTGTCAGCCAATGCCCGAAAAGACGCGGCGACCTCGAATGTGCAACAGGGCTGCCCAGGACCCCGGCCAAGGGAATATGAGTGTCAGTCATGTCGGCAATGTTCCGCGAAGCGTTAGATATGACAACAGTTCGATCAGGGGCAGCCCCTGCACCGTGAAATGATTGCCGGCGATGTTGCTGAAAAGCCTGATCCCCTCTTCCTCGATCTTGTAGCCGCCAACGGACCACCGGATGCTGTCCCAGTTGCGAGTGATATAGTCGTCGAGATAAGCGTCCGAGAAGGACCGCATGGTCAGGCGTGCCACGCCAATGTGGCGCCAGAGCGGCTCCGCATCTTGATAGAGAACCGCGGCCGAAAGAAGCTGATGCGTGGTGCCGCGCAGGGCGGCAAGCTGGGTACGGGCCTCTTGGGGGGTTTCAGGTTTCGACAGGAGCGCGTTGTCATGAGCCAGCACTTGATCGCATCCCAGAACCAGCGCCTCGGGGTATTTTTGCGAAATCTTGCGTGCCTTCATCTCAGCCAGAGCGTCGGCGATGTCACGTGCCTTGGCATCCTCCTGGATCATCGAAGCCCGAAGGGAATCTTCATCGATACGGGCGGGAATCGATTCGTGCGGCACCGCGGCTGCCCCAAGCAGACGAGACCGGATTTGTGACGCTGATGCCAGAATGAGATCTTCGGTCATGTGGATATCCCGGTGTGTTTCTCGGTGCGGAACCGCAGGAGGAATCGACGGTTAACGGCCTGGTTTGAGACCAATCGTGGACAGCCCGCACCTTGTCCGCGAGTTGTGCCGATTTGTCCACGCGGGACAAGGACGAATCCGTGTTGTGTACAAGATGCCAGCAGAATGACTATCCGTAAAAAGGCAATGGGGTGCCTTGACGTAGAGTAGAATAATTATTAAGTAAAATCAATGTCTTGTTGTATTTTCTGAACAACTGCGCTGACTCCGTCGTCGATTATAATCTGTGGATAGTCTTCGGGAAAAGACTCGCTGGCAAAGTTTTCCCCGGCACCTCAACAACCACCATACTTAAAGTCCTTTTATGTAGTGAAGGTAGGACAGACCATCGAGGTCCAACCTGCATGGAAGCTTGACAGTTACGGTAGATCGGCCTAAGCGGATCGTGCTCCGTCCGGAGTAAAAGTTCCCCTTTGAAATGACCGCGACGACCCCCGTCCGCAGGAGACCATGCCTTGTCCGAACAACGTTTGAATCTGTCCGAGCTAAAGGCCCAGAGTCCGAAAGACCTGCTGTCGATGGCCGAAGAGCTTGAGATCGAGAATGCCTCGACCATGCGCAAGGGCGAGATGATGTTCTCGATCCTGCGCGAGCGAGCGGACGACGGGTGGATCATCGGCGGCGATGGCGTGCTGGAAGTGCTACAGGACGGGTTCGGCTTCCTGCGATCGCCCGAGGCAAACTACCTGCCGGGCCCGGATGACATTTATGTCAGCCCGGAAATGATCAAGAGATTTTCCTTGCGGACGGGCGACACGGTGGACGGCGTCATAAAGGAACCCAATGATAATGAGCGCTATTTCGGACTGATAACCGTCGAAACCATCAACTTTTCAGATCCGGATCAAGCCAGGCACAAGGTCGCCTTCGATAACCTGACGCCGCTTTACCCCGACGAGCGGCTGAAGATGGAGATCGAGAACGATCCGACTGCCAAGGACCGCTCGGCCCGGATCATCGATCTGGTTGCGCCGATCGGCAAGGGCCAGAGATCGTTGATCGTGGCACCGCCCCGGACCGGCAAGACGGTTCTGTTGCAGAACATCGCCAATTCGATCGAAGTCAATCACCCGGAATGCTATCTGATCGTTCTTCTGATCGACGAGCGCCCAGAGGAAGTGACCGACATGCAGCGCTCTGTGAAGGGCGAGGTTATTTCATCGACCTTCGACGAGCCAGCCACGCGTCACGTTGCGGTCTCCGAAATGGTGATCGAAAAGGCGAAGCGGCTGGTCGAGCATAAGCGTGACGTCGTTATCCTGCTCGACTCGATCACGCGCCTGGGCCGTGCCTACAACACCACCGTTCCGAGTTCCGGCAAGGTGCTGACGGGCGGTGTGGATGCCAATGCCTTGCAACGACCAAAGCGATTCTTTGGTGCGGCACGTAACATCGAAGAAGGCGGTTCCCTGACCATCATTTCGACGGCGCTGATCGATACCGGCAGCCGTATGGACGAGGTGATCTTTGAAGAGTTCAAGGGCACCGGCAACAGCGAGATCGTGCTGGATCGGAAAATTGCGGATAAACGGGTTTTCCCGGCGATGGACATTCTGAAATCGGGCACCCGGAAAGAAGACCTGCTGATCGAAAAGGCTGATCTGCAGAAGACTTTTGTTCTGCGCCGGATTCTCAATCCAATGGGAACGACCGACGCGATCGAGTTCCTGATCTCGAAGCTGAAGCAGACCAAGACGAATGCCGACTTCTTCGAATCCATGAACACCTGAGAGGATCGGGAGCGTCGGGATGGACACGATTTTTGCCCAGGCGACGGCTGCGGGCAAGGCCGGGGTATCCATCATCCGGGTCTCCGGGCCACGTGCGCTGGAGGCCGCCGGGCTTTTCGGTGTGCGCCTTGCACCCATAGATCGTAAGGTTGCACGGTTGCGGGATGACGACGGGGCGCTGGTCGACATTGCCCTGCTCTTGTCGTTTGCGCAAGGTCACAGTTTTACCGGCGATCGTGTTGTGGAATTCCACACGCACGGGTCGAGGGTTATCGTTGCGCGCCTTCTTGCGCTATTGGGGGAGGCTGGGTTTCGCCAGGCCGAGCGGGGGGAATTCACCCGGCGCGCGCTGGAAACGGGTCAACTGGATCTTGCCCAGGTCGAAGGCCTGGCGGACCTGATCGATGCAGAGACCGAGGAACAGCGGCGCCAGGCGGTTCGGATGTTTGACGGGGCTCTCGGCGCGTTAGTCGAAGGTTGGCGGACACGGCTGATCCGAGCGGCAGCCCTTCTGGAGGCCACGATCGATTTCGCCGAAGAGGAGGTGCCCGATAACGTCTTTCCCGAGGTTCGATCGCTTTTGTCATCCGTTCACGGCGAGCTTCGGCAGGAGGCGGACGGGGCGGATGTCCGCGAGCGGGTGCGCGATGGCTTTGAGGTTGCGATCGTGGGTCCGCCGAACACGGGAAAATCCACCTTGCTGAACCGCCTTGCCGGGCGTGACGCGGCCATCACGTCGGAGCACGCGGGAACGACGCGGGATGTGATAGAGGTGCGCATGGATCTCAAGGGGCTGCCTGTGACCATTCTCGACACTGCTGGGTTGCGGGAGTCGCAAGATGCCGTTGAGCAAATGGGGATCGATGTGGGCCGAAAGCGTGCCGGCCTTGCCGATTTGCGCATTTATCTTTTGGAGTCGCCGGAGGAGGTGGCCGAACCGCAGGCAGCCGACGATATCGTTATCCTGTCCAAGGCAGATGAGCAGAGCGCGCCGGAAAGACCGGCGGTTTCAGGCCTTACGGGTGAGGGCGTTGACGCGTTGGTCCAGACAGTGGCCTCGGTATTGGCAGATCGGGTGCGCGTGGCTGGTGCAGCCACCCGGGCACGTCATGCGACGGCGCTGCGGGACGGTAGTGTGCGGATCGGTCAGGTCTTGGAGCGCTTGGCTTCGGATGATATCGAGAACGTGGATCTTCTTGCCGAGGATCTGCGGGCGGCGATCCGGGCTTTGGATGCGCTTGTCGGGCGGGTGGATGTCGAGGCCGTGCTGGATGATATATTCCGCAGCTTTTGCATTGGAAAGTGAGGCGTGTTTCACGTGAAACAAACGGATTATGACGTCGTTGTGATCGGTGGCGGTCACGCAGGCTCGGAAGCGGCCCATGGTGCCTCGCGTATGGGCGCGCGAACAGCGCTCATCACGCTCACGGTGACTGGTATTGGTGCTATGTCCTGCAACCCGGCAATCGGCGGTCTCGGAAAAGGCCATCTTGTCCGAGAAATCGATGCCATGGACGGTGTCATGGGTCGTGTGGCCGATCATGCGGGCATACAGTTTCGCCTTTTGAATAGGCGGAAAGGGCCTGCTGTGCAGGGCCCGCGGACGCAAGCTGATCGGAAACTCTACCGCGACTCCATGCTGGCCGAGACACGCGCCTGTGTGGACCTCGATATATTCGAGGGTGAAGTCGTTGATTTACGACTTGAAGGCGGGTGCGTAACCGGGGTCGTGCTTGCCGATGGCAGCGAAATCTGCGCGGCGGCTGTGGTTCTGACCACGGGCACGTTCCTGAGGGGAATGATTCATATTGGGGACAAACGTATACCCGCAGGTCGGATGGGTGACCGGCCCTCTGTTCGGTTGGCTGAACGGCTGGATCATCTAGGTCTCGTGCTTGGTCGTTTGAAGACAGGAACGCCGCCGCGTCTCGACGGTCGGACGTTAGACTGGAGTCAGATAGATCGTCAGCAGGCTGATTCTGACCCGACGCTCTTCAGTTTTCTGCACGACAAACCCTTCGCGCGACAGATCGCTTGCGGGGTCACCCATACAAACCGCAACACACATGACATCATCCGGGCAAATTTGAACAAGTCCGCGATGTTCGGGGGCCACATTGACGGTGTCGGCCCACGGTATTGCCCATCAATCGAGGACAAGATCGTCCGGTTCGAGGATAAGGACTCTCACCAAGTCTTTCTTGAACCTGAGGGACTGAACGACAATACCGTTTATCCCAACGGGATCTCGACCTCACTGCCCGCCGAGGTGCAAGAGTCTTACGTCAGGTCCATGGCCGGCTTGGAGAATGCTGAGATCGTCCAGCCCGGATACGCAATCGAATACGACTATGTCGATCCGCGGTGTCTGACGCGACAACTGGAATTGCACGCCATGCCGGGCCTTTACCTCGCTGGTCAAATCAATGGGACCACCGGCTACGAAGAGGCTGCGGCTCAGGGTCTTGTTGCAGGGCTTTCCGCCGCGAGTGCGATTTTGGACAAGGGGCCTGTCAATTTCGACAGAGCGACGTCCTACATCGGAGTGATGATTGACGACCTGGTGACCCGGGGGGTTACGGAACCCTATCGTATGTTCACATCTCGTGCCGAGTTTCGCCTCGCCTTGCGGGCCGATAACGCGGACCAGAGGCTGACGCCGGTGGGCCGGCAGATTGGCTGCGTCAAGGACACACGGTGGCGCGTGTTTGAAGGCAAGGCGGAACGACTTGAGCGGTTCAAGGCGCAGTTGCACGCCACTATAGTTAGTTCGCGGGCCCTGTCTGGCTGTGGGGTGAAGATCAATCCCGATGGACCGAAGCGGAGCCTTTTTGACGCACTGTCCATCAGCGGAACGAGTTTTGCGCAGATTTCTCATCTCTCACCGCGTGGCCCGTCCGATGCTGACCCGGAAACCATCCGCCAGGCCGAGATTGACGCGCTTTACCACCATTATGTCGAGCGACAGAAGAAAGACGTTGATCTGATGCGCAAGGACGAGGCCCTTCGTCTGCCTATTGGCATAGACTATCAAGCGTTGTCCGGCCTGTCAGGGGAATTGGCGGCAAAGCTGGCGCAGGTACAGCCGGAGACGATTGGCCAGGCGAGCCGGATCGAGGGAATGACGCCGGCCGCTTTGAGTTTGCTGGTCGCGGTGATCCGAAAGGCGCTAGCGCGAGATTTGGCAAGTTGAAAGGGGCGCTGCCGATACCAGGGCTCGATGTTTCACGTGAAACAATCGATAAGCTGGAGCGCCTCACCGAACTCACGCGGAAATGGACGAAACGCATAAACTTGATCGCCCCGTCGACCGCCGACACCATTTGGGACCGGCATGTTCGCGATTCAGCACAACTCGTCAGTCATGCCCCGCGTGACTGGACCCATTGGATCGACCTAGGCAGCGGCGGCGGTTTTCCCGGTCTTGTTATCGCCATTTTCGCCACAGCCGATCAACGCGTCACCCTGATCGAAAGCGATATCCGCAAATGCACCTTCCTGCGCAACGCAGTTCGTGAACTCGGGCTAAACACGCATGTGATCAATGCGCGGATCGAGGGGGCCAAAGTCGACGCAGCAGATGCCGTTTCAGCCCGGGCGCTTGCCCCGCTTGACCGGTTGTTATCCTATACGTACCCCTTTCTCACGGACAAGGGCGTGGCCCTTTTTCCGAAAGGTGAAACACACAACGGGGAAATTCTCTCCGCTCGCGAGACTTGGGACTTTGAGTGCGACGTCTTGCCGAGTATAACCAAGACAACCGCCCGCATTCTCCGAATTTCAAGGATCAGAACCCGTGGATCTAAGCCGTAGGACCGACCCGAAGGTTATCGCGATCGCCAACCAGAAAGGCGGTGTCGGCAAGACGACCACCGCAATCAATCTGGGTGCTGGTCTCGCACGGTCTGGGCGGCGGGTCCTGTTGATCGATCTCGACCCGCAGGGCAATGCATCCACCGGCCTTGGCATGGACGATCGCGCGACGACGACCTATGATCTTTTGTTTGCGGATGCCCCGCCCGTTGATGCTGCGCGCCCGACAACAGTGGAGAACCTGCTGCTTATTCCGGCCACGACGGATCTGAGCTCTGCGGATATCAACCTGATGTCGAACGAAACGCGCAGTTTCGTTCTGCGACATGCGCTGCGGCAGCGCGTTATCACCGAGCTGGACCTCGATTACATCCTGATCGATTGCCCACCTTCCCTCAACATCCTGACAATCAACGCAATGGTGGCCGCACATTCGGTCATTGTCCCGCTTCAAAGCGAGTTTTTCGCGCTAGAGGGACTATCGCAGTTGATGCTGACGGTCCGCGAGGTGCGGCAGGCCGCAAACCCGGACTTGCGGATCGAGGGCGTGGTCCTCACCATGTATGACCGCCGTAACAATCTTTGTCAGCAGGTTGAGAGTGACGCGCGGGACAACCTGCACGACCTGGTCTTTAAAACAGTGATCCCGCGCAACGTGCGCCTCAGCGAATCGCCGTCCTTTGCGTTGCCCGTCATGGATTATGATCCCAATTCGACCGGCAGCCGAGCTTATCTGAATCTGGCCGCAGAGATCATGGGCCGAGAGACCCCGACACTGGAAAGGAAAGCCGTATGAGCGACAACACGAGCCGCACGCGCGGCCTTGGGCGGGGGCTGTCTTCGCTCATGTCGGATGTCGTGGCGCAGGACGCTACCGCAGGTGATCGCTCATCGGCGACCGAAACGCGCCCCGATCGGACCGTCCCCATAGAGAAAATACGGCCCAATCCCGACCAGCCCCGGCGGAGTTTCAACGATGCTGCCCTTACAGAGCTGGCCGATTCGATCCGCTCAAAGGGCGTTATTCAGCCCCTGATCGTGCGCGCGACAGATGACGCCATGTTCGAGATCGTTGCCGGCGAACGGCGCTGGCGAGCTGCGCAAAAGGCGGGGCTGCACGATTTGCCCGTGCTTGTCCGGGACTTGTCCGATACCGAGGTTCTTCAGTTCGCCATCATCGAGAATATCCAGCGGGCGGATCTGAACGCAGTCGATGAGGCGACCGGATATCGTCAGCTGATGGATCGCTTCAATCACACCCAGGAAGAGCTTGCCAGCGCGCTTGGAAAAAGTCGGAGCCATATCGCCAACCTGCTACGCCTCTTGACCCTGCCCGAGGACGTTCAGCAGCTCATGTCTGACGGCAGGTTGTCCGCTGGCCACGCGCGCACGCTGGTCGGCAAGGAAAATGCCGGCGATTTGGCGCGCGAGATCATCAAGAACGATCTTTCCGTTCGGCAAGCTGAGAAACTGGCCAGCACGACCAGGAAAGCCGCGTCGCCGGGGCCCAAGTTGGCCGAAAAGGACGCGGATACGAAGACCATCGAGAAAGAGCTTGCCGCGCACTTGGGAATGGGGGTCAGCATCGATCACGAGGCTGGCGTAGAGTCCGGCAAACTGACCCTACGCTATCGCGACCTTGGCCAGCTCGATGATCTGCTGCGGCTTCTGTCAGGGGATTAACCGTTCAACAGCCGGTCGAGCACTGCGTTCAAGAGCGGCCGTCCGCGGGCCGTGATATGCAGCGCGCCGTCGGTCATGTCGACCAATCCGATTTCTGCCAAGTATTTGATATTATTACTTAATTTTTTCTTCTCGCCGAAGTCCAACACGACCCCGTCGGTCACGCGCAGCCCCATCAGGAGCTTTTCCTGCAAAACCTCGTCCTCTGATAATACGCTGCGCTGCTCGCTCGATCCGTCTTTCGTCGCGTCCAGCCAGGTGCGTGGGTCCTTGTCGGTTTCCGTTGCATAACGCCGACCGTCAAACGTCAATCGCCCGTGCGCACCCGGACCGATCCCGGCATAATCGCCGCCCTGCCAGTAAATCAGGTTGTGCCGGCTTTCCTGGCCGGGCTTGGCATGGTTCGATACCTCATAGGCCGGCAGCCCCGCCCGTTCCGTCTTGGTCTGGGTGACCTCCCAGAGGGCGGTGCCTTGGTCTTCGTTCGGCAAACCGGGCAGCTTGCCACGGGCAAACCGGTCACCGAAGGCGGTGCCGTCCTCGATGGTCAACTGGTAGAGGGACAAATGCGCCGGCTCATAGGCCAGCGCCTGTGCCAGTTCGCCGGCCCATGCCGCCACCGACTGATCCTGCCGCGCATAGATCAGGTCGAAGTTCACCCGATCAAAGACCCCGCGGGCGACGTCAAGCGCCTGCAGTCCATCCCGTGCCGTATGCAAACGCCCCAGCCGCCTCAGGTCATCATCCTTCAGCGCCTGCAGCCCGAGCGACACCCGATTCACGCCAGCCTGGCGATAAGCCGCAAAACGTCCGGCCTCCACAGATGTCGGGTTTGCTTCCAACGTGATTTCGACCTCGTTCTCGAAACGCCAGTTCCGTTGCACCCGGTCGAGGATGCGCTCGACTGTTCGGCCTTCCATCAGGCTGGGTGTCCCGCCGCCAAAGAAGACCGACCCGAGCACCCGATCACCCGTTTCAGCCGCGATGCGGTCAAGCTCTCTCAGATAGGCTTCTGTCCAGTCATCCTGGTCGATCACGCCCCAGACATGCGAGTTGAAGTCGCAATAGGGACATTTCGCCTGGCAAAAGGGCCAGTGAATATAGAGCCCGAAACCCGGATCAGGCAAAGCAGCCCTCGACCAGCTTTTCAAAGGCCCTCGCGCGATGGCTGATCCGGTTTTTCTCCCAGCGATCCATCTCGCCAAAGGTCACGTCATAGCCATCCGGTTGAAAGATCGGGTCATAGCCATGCCCCTGCTCTCCGCGCATCGGCCAGACGATCCGGCCGGGCATGATGCCTTCGAAAATCTCGTCGTGCCCGTCCGGCCAGGCAAGCACCAGTGTGCAGCGAAACTGTGCCAAGCGCGGCGCGGGCACATTGCGCGCCGACAATTCTTCCCAGGTCCGGGTCATGGCCTTGATGAAATCGCGCCCGCCAGGCCCTTCGGCCCAGTCCGCGGTATGCACCCCCGGTGCACCATCCAGGCCGTCGACCGTGATGCCGCTGTCATCCGCCAGCGTGGGAAGCCCCGTCGCGCGGGCGCCGGCATGCGCCTTTATCCGGGCATTGCCGACAAATGTCGTCTCGGTCTCGTCCGGCTCGGGCAGGTCATGGTCTGCGTTCGAACTGATCGAAACCCCGAACGGTCCAAGGAGATCGGTGATTTCCTCCAATTTTCCGTGGTTATGGGTCGCAACCAGAAGCGCACGGCCCTCGAACTTTCGCCTCACCCCAGGGCCTCCGTCTGCAGCCGGCCCAGCTCGGCGACGCCCTTCTGCGCCAATTCCATCAGGTCATCCATCTGCCCGCGCGAGAAGGTGGCGCCTTCGGCGGACATCTGCACCTCGATCATCTGGTCCCCGGTCATCACGAAGTTACCGTCGACGCCGGCTTCGCTGTCCTCGGGATAGTCCAGGTCCAACACGGCCTGGCCTGCATAGATCCCGCAGCTGACAGCGCCGACGGGGCGTTCCAGCGGATCATGGGCAAGATCGCCTGCCTTGATCAGTTTCTGAACTGCCAGCTTCAGGGCAACCCAACCGCCGGTAATCGCGGCACACCGGGTGCCGCCATCGGCCTGGATCACATCGCAGTCGACCGTGATCTGTCGCTCACCCAGTGCGACGCGGTCTGTTCCGGCGCGCAGGCTCCGCCCGATCAGCCGCTGGATTTCCACGGTGCGCCCGCCCTGCTTGCCAGCCGTGGCCTCGCGCCGCATCCGGCTGCCGGTGGAGCGGGGCAACATGCCGTATTCCGCCGTGACCCAGCCCAGCCCCGAGCCCTTGATGAAGGGTGGCACCCGCTCCTCGATCGAGGCCGTGCACAGGACATGCGTATCCCCGACCCGGATCAGGCAGGATCCCTCTGCGTGTTTCGTGACACCGGTTTCAATTGAAATCGGCCGCATCTCGTCCAGGGTCCGTCCAGAGGGTCGCATGGTTTCATCCTTCATCCGCTTCGGCGCGGGGATACGCGCCCTGCCCTGCAATTCCAACCCCGATTGACCTTTGGATGGTGCGGTATTTAATGTGTCCGATCGAACCCGGATCGCAGGCATGACTGAGCAGACACCCTCCATATCGGAACTCAACGACCGCTCGCGCGAGGTTTTCCGCCGCGTGGTCGAGGGCTACCTCGATACGGGTGCTCCGGTGGGGTCCCGAACGCTGACCCGTGCCCTCGCTGAAAAGGTCAGTGCGGCGACCATTCGCAACGTGATGCAGGACCTCGAATATCTCGGCCTGCTCGACAGCCCCCACATCAGCGCCGGACGGGTTCCGACGCAGCTTGGCCTGCGCATGTTCGTGGATGGATTGCTCGAGGTTGGCGACCTCGACGGCGAGGACCGGGCCCGCATTGACCAGACCCTTGGCGGGAACGACCAGGATGTCAGCACCGCGCTGGACAGGATCGGATCGGCGCTCTCCGGTGTCACCCATGGTGCCAGTCTTGTCCTGACCCCCAAGCACGAGGCCCCGATCAAGCATATCGACTTTGTGAATCTGGGCCCCGACCGGGCGCTTGTCGTGCTCGTTTATGCCGATGGCCATGTCGAGAACCGGGTTTTTACTCCGCCGCCGGGCCAAACCCCCTCTTCCATGCGGGAGGCGGCGAATTTCATCAACGCCATCGCCGAAGGCCGCACACTGGCCGAGCTGAGCACCGCCATTGCGCGAGAGATCGACGCGCGGCGACAGGAGATCGACACCCTCGCACGCGAACTGGTCGAGAACGGTGCCGCGATCTGGGAAAACCCGGGCGAATCATCCGAACGGCTGATCGTGCGCGGGCGCGGCAACCTGATCGCGGACCAGGACGAAACCGACCTGGATCGCATCCGGTCGCTCTTTGATGATCTGGAGCGCAAGCAGGACATCGTCGATTTCCTTGATCTGGCGGAAACCGGTGATGGTGTGCGGATTTTTATCGGCTCGGAGAACAAGCTTTTTTCACTTTCGGGTTCATCTTTGGTCGTCTCTCCATATATGAACGCGGACCGAAAGATCGTTGGCGCCGTTGGCGTCATCGGCCCGACCCGCCTGAACTACGGGCGGATCGTGCCAGTTGTGGATTACACCGCGCAGTTGGTCGGGAAACTGATCTCGAAACGCGGATAGGAAGGCGAGCATGAGCAAAGCGAAACAAGACGAGCAGATCCCTGAAGAGCCTATGGAGGACACGGCCGAAGAGCCGATGTCGCTGGATGACCTGGCCGCCGAGGGTGACGAGATTGAGGCCCTGCGCGCCGAGAACGCTGACTTGAAGGATGCTTACGCCCGGGCGCTCGCCGATGCCGAGAACACCCGCAAGCGGGCTGATCGCGACCGGCGCGAGGCCGAGACCTACGGTGGCTCGCGCCTCGCACGGGATCTGCTGCCGATCTACGACAACCTCGAACGGGCGCTGCGTCAGGATGGCGAAGAGGCCAGCGAGTTCGACAAGGCCCTTCTGGAGGGTGTCGAGTTGACCATGCGCGAGCTGCTCAAGGTTTTCGAAAAGCACGGGATCACGCCCATCCGGCCCGAGCTGGGCGACAAGTTCGACCCGCAATCCCACGAGGCCATGTTCGAAGCCCCGGTTCCCAACACCAGTTCAGGTGACATCATCCAGGTGTCCGCGACCGGCTTCATGTTGCACGACCGCCTCCTGCGCCCTGCGCAGGTTGGTGTCAGCTCGACCCCTCAGGCGACGCCGGAGACGTGAGCGCCTTGAGTTCGTAGACAAGATCAAGTGCATCCCGAGGCGTGAGCGTATCGGGAAGCACGTCTTTCAGACGCTGTTCCACCTCGGAGTCGCCTGATGCTTTGGGCGCAGGGCTTTTCGGCGTCGCCGAAAACAAAGGCAGGTCGTCAATCAGCGTGTCCGGCCCGCGACCGGTCTCTCGATCGCCCTTTTCCAGCATGTCGAGGACGATCTTGGCGCGCTCCACCACAGCAGGGGGCAGGCCGGCCAGCCGCGCGACCTGCACACCGTAGCTGCCTTCGGCCGTGCCGCGCATGACCTCGTGCAGGAATATCACCTCACCCTCCCACTCGCGGACGCGGATCGTGGCGTTCTCGACCCCGTCCAGCCGGCCTGACAGGGCCGTCAGCTCGTGGTAATGCGTTGCAAAAAGGCAGCGGCTCCGGTTCACCTCATGCAGGTGTTCCAGCGTCGCCCAGGCGATGGACAGCCCGTCATAGGTCGAGGTACCGCGCCCGATCTCGTCCAGGATCACCAGCGCCCGGTCGTCGGCCTGATTCAGGATCGCCGCCGTCTCGACCATCTCGACCATGAAGGTCGATCGGCCCCGTGCCAGGTCGTCCGAGGCGCCGACCCTGCTGAAGACCTGGCTAACCAAGCCGATATGCGCCGACTTCGCCGGAACGAACGATCCGGTCTGGGCCAGCGCTGCGATCAGCGCATTCTGTCTCAGGAAGGTCGATTTGCCGGCCATGTTGGGCCCGGTCAGAAGCCATATGGACTGATCGGTGAGGCCGCAATCATTGGCGACGAAGGGCGTGCCGTCCCGTTTGAGGGCGGCCTCGACAACCGGATGCCGCCCCCCCGAAATGTCAAAGCTTCGGCTGTCGTCGACTTGCGGGCGGGTCCAGCCCTCTTCACGGGCCAGCCGGGCCAGCGCAAAGATCACGTCAAGCTCGGCCAGCGCCCGAGCGAGTGTTGAAAGATGCGCCGAATGGTCAAGGATTTGCTGCTTCAGGCCTGAATAGAGCCTTTTTTCGATTTCCAGGACCCGGCCCCCGGCATTCAGGATCCGGGTTTCGAGTTCGCTGAGTTCCAGCGTCGTGAACCGCACCTGGTTGGCCGTCGTCTGGCGGTGGATGAAGGTTTCCGACAGGGGCGGCTTCATCATCTTCTCGGCGTGGGTCGCCGTGGTCTCGATAAAATATCCCAGCACGTTGTTGTGCTTGATCTTCAGGGCCGCCACGCCCGTCTTTTCGGCGTAATCCGATTGCAACGCGGCGATGACCGAGCGTCCTTCGTCGCGCAGTTTGCGGAATTCGTCCAGTTCACTGTCATACCCGGCCGCGATGAATCCCCCGTCGCGCGTCAGCAGCGGCGGATCGGCGACAAGCGCGGAATCGAGCAGCGCGCCTATCTCTTCCAGTCCGACAAGATCGCTCCGGGCCGAGGCAAGCAGGTCGGGCATGTCGTCAGGCAGCAAGCGGTGAATGTCCTGCGCCGCGCCGATGGAGCTGCGCAGTGCAGCCATGTCGCGCGGGCCGCCCCGATCCAGCGCCAGCCGCGATAGCGCCCGATCCAGATCGTGAACCGATCTGAGGGTATCGCGCAGTTTCTCGGTCAGACCGGCCTGCCCAAGCGCCCATTCGACACTGTCCAGCCGGGATTGCACGGTTTCCAACGACCGCGACGGTGCCGAAATCCGCCGTTCCAGCAGCCGGGCACCGCCTGCTGTCACGGTTCGGTCGATTGCACCCAAAAGCGACCCTGCGCGCCCCCCGGACATGGATGTTGTAAGCTCCAGTGATCGCCGCGTGGCCGCGTCGATCTGCATGGCCGCATTCCGGTGTTCTTTTACCGGCGGACGCAGCAGCGGAAGCTGGCCCTTTTGCGTGATCTCGAGGTATTCGACCACGGCCGCCAATGCGGCGATCTCGTGCCGTTCGAAATGTCCGAACCCATCCAGGGAGTCCACAGAATAGAGCCTGCACAGGCGCGAAACGCCGTTCGTGCTGTCAAAGGCTGCATTCCCCAAGACGGTCAGCGCCGCGCCGCCGTCCTCTATCAGGGCGCCGAAGTCCTGTTCCTTGCTTTCAGAAACCAGCACCTCGCGCGGGGCCAGCCGGGCCAGTTCCGGGCCCAATGCGACCGGCGCGCAGGTCATCACCGAAAGGCTGCCCGTCGAGATATCGGCCCAGGCAAGGGCCACCTGCCCGCGCACCTCGGCCAGGGCGGCAAGATAGTTGTGGCGCCGGGCGTCGAGCAGGCTCTCTTCCGTCAGGGTGCCGGGGGTGACCAGCCGCACGACCTCGCGTTTGACCACGGCCTTGGAGCCGCGCTTCTTGGCCTCGGCGGGGTCCTCCATCTGTTCGCAAACCGCGACGCGAAACCCCTTGCGAATGAGGGTCAGAAGATAATTCTCGGCGGAATGCACGGGCACGCCACACATGGCGATATCCTCGCCAAGGTGCTTGCCGCGCTTGGTCAGGGCGATGTCCAGGGCCTCGGCCGCGGCCGCGGCATCGTCGAAAAACAGCTCGTAGAAGTCGCCCATCCTGTAGAACAACAGGGCATCGGGATGGCCCTGCTTGATCTCAAGGTATTGTGCCATCATCGGTGTGACAGCCGCCGATGTGCCGCTCATTCGTTCCCCCGGCTGCGTGTGTTCTGAAACTAACCAGCGCATCCGGACGACGAAAGCTCAAAAGACCCCGCTTGCCCCCGCGCGCGCGTCCTGTAAGGCTTTGCAAGGCATGGGAGGATCCGGATGACCAAGCAACGCATCACGCGCCAGGAAGCGCTGCAATTCCACATCGAGCCGACGCCCGGCAAGTGGGAAGTGCAGGCCACCGTCCCCATGACGACGCAGCGTGACCTGTCGCTCGCCTATTCGCCCGGCGTTGCCATGCCCTGCGAGGAAATCCACGCCAACCCCGAAACCGTCTACGATTACACCAACAAGGGCAATCTCGTGGCCGTGATCTCGAACGGGACTGCCGTGCTGGGCCTGGGCAACCTCGGCGCGGCCGGCTCCAAGCCGGTGATGGAGGGCAAGTCGGTGCTGTTCAAGCGCTTTGCCGACGTCAATTCCATCGACATCGAGCTGGACACCGAGGACCCGGATGAATTCTGCAAGGCGGTGCGGCTCATGGGGCCGACCTTCGGCGGCATCAACCTCGAGGATATCAAGGCGCCCGAGTGCTTCATCATCGAGCAGCGTCTGAAGGAAGAAATGGATATCCCCGTCTTTCACGACGACCAGCACGGCACCGCCGTGATTTGTGCCGCCGGGCTGATCAACGCGCTGCACCTGTCGGGAAAGAAGATCGAGGATTGCCGCATCGTGCTGAACGGCGCCGGGGCCGCGGGAATCGCCTGTATCGAATTGCTCAAGGCCATGGGCGCGCGTCACGAGAACTGCATCGTCTGCGACACCAAGGGTGTCATCTACCAGGGGCGCACCGAGGGCATGAACCAATGGAAGTCGGCCCATGCGATCACGACCGAGCTGCGAAACCTCGAAGAGGCGATGGCGGGGGCTGATGTCTTCCTCGGCGTTTCGGTCAGGGGGGCCGTGACGCCCGAAATGGTCGCACGCATGGCCGACAACCCGGTGATCTTCGCCATGGCCAACCCCGACCCGGAGATCACCCCGGAAGAGGCGCACGAGGTGCGCGTCGATGCCATCGTCGCCACCGGGCGCAGTGACTACCCTAACCAGGTCAATAACGTTCTGGGCTTTCCTTATCTGTTTCGCGGCGCGCTCGACATCCACGCGCGTGCCATCAACGACGAGATGAAGATCGCCTGCGCCGAGGCCTTGGCAGAACTGGCGCGCAAGGACGTGCCCGACGAAGTCGCCATGGCCTATGGTCGCAAGCTGACCTTCGGGCGGGACTACATCATCCCCACCCCTTTCGATCCGCGCCTGATCCACGTGGTGCCGCCCGCCGTCGCACGCGCCGGGATGGAAACCGGCGCCGCCCGCCGCCCGATCGTCGACATGGACGGCTACGAAGAGGCGCTCAAGACCCGGATGGACCCGACCGCCTCGATCCTGCGCGGCATCAATGCCCGGGCGCGCAAGAACCAGTCGACGGTGGTCTTTGCCGAGGGCGACGACCCCCGCGTGTTGCGCGCTGCGGTGTCCTATCAGCGGGGCGGCTATGGCCGGGCCCTGGTCGTGGGCCGCGAACAGGACGTGAAACACAAGCTCGAGGCCGAGGGTCTGGGCGACGCGGTGCGCGAGTTGCGCGTGGTGAATGCTGCGAATACCGGCCACCTGGAGACCTACAAGGAATTCCTCTACCAGCGGCTCCAGCGCAAGGGGCATGACCGGCACGATATCCACCGGCTTGCCGCGCGGGACAGGCACGTGTTCTCTGCCTTGATGCTGGCTCACGACCATGCCGATGCCATGGTCACAGGTGCGACCCGGAAATCGGCCCATGTGCTGGAGCTGATCAATCATGTCTTCGACGCCAGCCCCCATGACGGGGCGGTCGGTGTCTCGGCGGTCCTCAACAAGGGCCGTATCGTCCTGATCGCGGACACGCTGGTGCATGAATGGCCGGACGAGAGCGATTTGGCCGATATCGCGGAGCGCGGCGCCTCGGTGGCGCGTGATCTGGGGCTGGAACCGCGCGTGGCCTTCCTTTCGTTCTCGACATTCGGCTATCCGATCTCCGAGCGGGCAACCAAGATGCACATGGCGCCGCGTGAACTCGACGCGCGCGGCGTGGATTTCGAATACGAGGGTGAGATGACTGTCGATGTCGCCCTGAATCCCAAGGCGATGGAAAACTACCCCTTCTCGCGGCTGACCGGTCCGGCCAATGTCCTCGTGGTGCCTGCGCGTCACTCGGCGTCGATCTCGGTCAAGCTGATGCAGGAAATGGCGGGGGCGACGGTGATCGGGCCGATCCTGTCGGGCATCGCCCGGCCCGTCCAGATCTGTTCGACCACGGCGACTGTCAGCGACATCCTGAACATGGCCGTTCTGGCGGCCTGCAAGGTGGGCTGATGACCCTCTGGAACCTCGGCTCGATCAACGCGGATTTCATCTATCGCGTGCCGCATATCCCCGCCCCCGGCGAGACGCTGACCTCGACGGGCCGGCAGGTGTTTCTTGGTGGCAAGGGTGCGAATATCTCGGTCGCCGCTGCCCGGGCCGGGGCGCATGTGCGCCATATCGGGGCCGTGGGCGCCGATGGCCGCTGGGCGGTGGAGCGGCTTCTGGAATACGGCGTGGACACGCGCCAGATCGCCGAGGTCGACACCGAGACCAGCCAGGCCATGATCTTCGTGGACCCGGCCGGGGAAAACACAATCGTTCTGCACCCCGGCGCGAACATGGCGATCCCGCTTGAGACGCTGGAACAGGGACTGACTCAGGCCAAAACGGGCGATTGGCTGGTCATGCAGAATGAAACCTGCCTTCAGACCGAGGCGGCGGCGCTGGGAAAGGACATGGGGCTCAGGATCGCCTATGCGGCCGCCCCCTTCGAGGCCGCGCGGGTCATGGCGGTTCTGGACGAGCTCGATTTCCTGATCCTCAACGTGGTCGAGGCCGCGCAATTGGAACGGGCCACGGGCCTCTCGCTCGAGGCGCTGCCGGTGGGGGACGTGATCGTCACCCGGGGCGGCGACGGGGCGACATGGTTCGGGCCGGACGGTCCGTCTCATATCGCCGCCCTGCCCGTCACGCCCGTCGATACGACCGGCGCGGGCGATACCTTCACCGGCTACGTTCTGGCCGCATTGGATCGCGGGGTGCCCATGGAACAGGCCATGGGACAGGCCAGCCGGGCCGCGGCGCTCATGGTCATGCGTGACGGCACTGCGGATGTTATCCCCGACCTTGCCGAAGTTCAGGATTTTCGCGGCTAGCGTGGTTTGATGTCGGCCTGCGGCCCAGTCTGGGGCCGCGCGCCTATGTCGAGACCAAGAAATTCTCCTTGAGGTCTCAGTTCACGAAGGGGGCGTCATTGCCCCAGAGCTGGCGAATACGGTCGTCGCGGGCGCAGGCCTCGCGATAGAACTTGTAGGCCTCTTCCATCGTCTTGACCCCGCGCCGGGTGAAGACCCTGTCCTGGCTACGATAGTAATCCTGGTGATAGGCCTCCGCGTCGTAGAACGGTCCGGCCTCGAGGATCGGAGTCACGATAGACTGTCCCAGTTCGGCCTCGGCGTCTGCCTTGGCAGCGCGGGCCTGCTCTTCCTCGGCCGTATCAGAGACGAAAATTGCCGTGCGATAGCTTTCGCCCCGGTCACAGAACTGGCCCCCCGCATCGGTCGGGTCGATGGAGCGGAAGAACAGGTCGTAGAGTTGCCGGGCCGAAATCTGATCGGCGTCATAGCGAATTTCGACGGCCTCGTAATGGCCGGTGCCGCCCCCGGTGACCTGCTTGTAGGTGGGGTTCTCGACCGTGCCGCCGGTATAGCCCGACACGACCTCTTGAACGCCGGCCACCTTTTCGAAATCAGCCTCGACGCACCAGAAACAGCCGCCGGCCACGGTCAGCACCTGCATGTCGCGCGCCTTCGCCGTGGTGGATTGCATGATCCATCCCAGGGCGATGGCCCCGACCAAAACGGCGGTCTTGATGTTCCGGCTGTAGCTGGGCATGGCGCACCTCCTGATCACAGGATGTCGCCGTTGTGTATCAGGAGCAATTCAACCGGCCGTGATGTCACGCGGTCGTGACACGCCATGCCGTGCGCGGCCCATACTCTAGGCATTGACGTCCACGACCACGCGCCCCTTGACCTGGCCCTTCAGGATGTCCGCACCAAGCTGCGGCAGCTCGGCGAGCGTCGCCGGTTGCACCATTTCTTCCAGTCGATCCATGGGCAGATCCCGGGCGATCCGTTCCCAGGCGCGCAGGCGATTCTCGTAGGGTTGCATCACGCTGTCGATGCCCAGCAGGTTCACGCCACGCAGTATGAAGGGCGTGATCAGGGCCCCCTCGATCGCCGCGCCCCCGGCCAGGCCGATGGCCGCCACCGACGACCCGTAGCGCATCTGCTTGAGCACACGGCCCAGCATGGCCCCGGCCACGGCATCCACTGCGCCGCCCCAGCGTTCGGCCTCCAGCGGTTTGCGCGTAGC
Source organism: Roseovarius halophilus (ex Wu et al. 2025) (assembly GCF_047086965.1). Taxonomy (NCBI): domain Bacteria; kingdom Pseudomonadati; phylum Pseudomonadota; class Alphaproteobacteria; order Rhodobacterales; family Roseobacteraceae; genus Roseovarius; species Roseovarius halophilus (ex Wu et al. 2025). The sequence goes on from NZ_JBKOTX010000007.1 coordinate 51,761, forward strand.
CACGGCCAGCTCGTCACGCGCGACGATCTCGGAGGCGCCGAGGCCCTTGAGGTAATCGGCCTGTTCGGGCCGCCCGGTGACTGCCGCGACCTCATGCCCAAGCCCGGCCAGAATGGCCGTCGCGACGGAGCCGACACCGCCGGCCGCGCCGGTGACCAGGATCGGACCTTCCTGGATGCCCTGCTTTTCCAGTGCCATCACGGCCAGCATGGCCGTCAGGCCCGCGGTGCCGACGGCCATGGCCTGTCGTGTGTCCAGGCCATCGGGCAGGGGCACCAGCCAATCGGCCTTGACCCGGGCCTTCTGCGCATAGCCGCCCCAATGCGCTTCGCCCACGCGCCAGCCGGTGAGGACGACCTTGTCGCCGGGTTTGTAGCGATCGTCACCGGAGGCTTCGACCGTTCCCGCAAAGTCGATACCCGGCACGTGGGGATAGGTGCGGACAAGACCGCCGCCCGGGCCGATGCAGAGGCCATCCTTGTAATTCACCGTCGAGTAGTCGACGGCGACTGTCACTTCGCCTTCGGGCAGGCCCGTCTCGGAGATTTCCTCGACCTTGGCGGCGGTCTTGCCGGTCTCCTCGTCCTTGCGGATGATCAGCGCGTTGAACATGGCTCTCCCCTGTGGTGCGTGTGCCGGACGTGTCTATGTCATGGCGCAGGATCGCAAAACGGCCCTGCGATGCAACCCCGCTCGGTCTATTCCGCGTGGTGGCAGGCCACGCGGGTCGTGCCGATCCCGCGCATCTCGGGCCGTTCGATCTTGCAGCGTTCGGTCGCCAGCGGACAGCGCGGGTGAAAGGCACAGCCCGGCGGCGGATTTATCGCATCGGGGATCTCGCCCTTGGGCGGGTCGATCTCGCGGCCAAAGGCGTCCATGCGCGGCGCCGCGTCGAACAGCATCTGCGTATAGGGATGCTTGGGGGCGTTGAACAACCGGTCGCGCGGTGCTTCCTCGACAAGCCGCCCCAGATAAAGCACGCCGATGACGTCGGCCATGTGCTGCACCACGGTCAGGTCGTGGCTGATGAACAGGTAGGTCAGGCCCAGATCCTCGCGCAGGTCGGACATGAGGTTGAGCACCTGGCTTTGCACCGAGACGTCCAGCGCCGAGGTCGGCTCGTCACAGACGATTATCCGCGGCTCCGAGGCCAGCGCCCGGGCAATGCAGATCCGCTGGCGCTGGCCGCCGGAAAATTCGTGCGGGTACTTGCCCGCATCCGCCGCCGAGAGGCCGACCTGTTCCAGCAGTTTCTCGGCCAAACCATTGGTCTTGCCGCCCTTGGCCGCGACCGGTTCCTCGATGATGTCGTCCACCCGCCAGCGCGGGTTGAGCGAGGCGAAAGGGTCTTGAAAGATCATCTGGATGTCGTCGCGGACCGCCTCGACCTTTTTCGCGTCGGTTTCCGTGGCCAGGTCGACGCCCTCGATCTCGACGGACCCGGCGCTGGGCGGAACCAGCCCGACCATGATCTTGCCGATGGTGGACTTGCCCGAGCCGCTTTCACCGACAAGGGCGTAGACGCTGTTTTCCGGCACGTCGAAGCTGACCTCGGATACGGCGGTCAGCAGGGCCTTGGGCAGGCGTTCGATCACACGGTTCAACCAGGGTTTCGAGACATCGAAGACCCGGGTCAGATCGCGGACGGAGATCAGCGCGTTCATGCGGACACCTTCCGTTCGTCGGTGAGGGGGAACCAGCAGGCGGCCCGGCCATCACAGCGGTCCAGCGTCGGGCCAGGCTCGGCCCGGCACTTTTCCTGCGCGAATTCGCAGCGCGGGTGAAAGGCGCAGCCACTGGGCAGGGCGCCCAGCCGCGGCATCGACCCGGGGATCTGCCGCAGGCGCTTGCGCCCCTGGCTGGCCAGCGGGGTCGAGGCCATGAGCCCGACCGTGTAGGGGTGGTGCGCATTGGTCAGGACCTCGCGCACCGGGCCAAGCTCGGCCAGGCGCCCGGCATACATGACGGCGACGCGGTCCGCGGCCTCGGCGATCACGCCCATGTCGTGGGTCACGAGCATGACGGCGACGCCGCGATCCCGGCAGAGCCGTTTCAACAGCGCCACGATCTGGGCCTGGATGCTGACGTCAAGGGCTGTTGTCGGCTCGTCCGCGATCACGAGATCCGGCTCGGCACAGAGGGCGAGCGCGATCACCACGCGCTGCCGCATTCCGCCCGAAAACTCGTGCGGATAGCTGTTGATGCGCTGGGCGGCGGCGGGGATGCCGACCTCTTCCAACGCGGCGATGGCACGCTTGCGGGCCTCGGTCTGGCCCACGCTCAGGTGCTCCAGAATCGTCTCGGTCAGCTGGTCGCCCACGGTCAGAAGGGGATTGAGCGACGTCAGCGGGTCCTGGAAGATCATCCCCATCTTCTTGCCGCGTAGCCGGCGGATGGCATCGCCTTTCAGGTTATGGATCGGCTGGCCGGACAGCAGGACTTCACCCGATACGATGCGCGCGGGGCGGTCCAGCAATCCGATGACGGCATTGCCCGCCATGGACTTGCCCGCGCCGGATTCGCCCACGACGCCAAGGATTTCTCCGGCATGGATGTCATAACTGACAGTGTCCACGGGCCGCAGAACACCATGGCGGGTGGGAATTTCCACGACCAGGTCGCGGACGGAAAGAACGGGGGTGTCTGTCATCTCAGCCTCGGGTTCAGGGCGTCGCGCAGCCAGTCGCCCAGCAGGTTGATGGACAGCGCCAGCGCCAGCAGCGCCAGCGCCGGGAAGAAGAGAATCCACCACTCGCCAGAGAACATGAATTCCTGCCCGATGCGGATCAGCGTGCCCAGCGAGGGCTTGGTCGGCGGGGCGCCGACGCCCAGGAACGACAGCGTCGCCTCGGCGATGATGGCCAGTGCCAGCGAAATCGTGGCGATCACCAGCACCGGGTTGAGGACGTTGGGCAGGATGTGGCGCAGCATGATGGAAAAGGGCGTGCGGCCGATCAGCCGGGCGGCCTGGACGTATTCCTTGCTTTTTTCGACCAGCGTTGCCCCTCGCACGACGCGGGCAAACTGGACCCAGTCCGACAGGCCGATGGCCAGGATGAGAACCCAGATCGCCATCTCGTCACGGTATTCGGGCGGGGTGATCCCCTTTGCGATGCCGAAGATCAGCATGGCCACAAGGATGGCCGGAAAAGTCAGCTGCACGTCAGCCAAGCGCATGATGATCGTTTCGAACCAGCCGCCCAGATAGCCCGCAAGCAGGCCAAGCGTGACACCGATCACCATGGCCAGCATCACGGCGGCGAAGCCCACGAAAAGCGAAATCCGCATCCCGTAGAGAATGGTCGAAAAGACATCGCGCCCCTGGTCGTCGGTGCCCAGCAGGAACTGGTCGCCGGTAAAGGCGTTGGGCTCCCCCGGCGCGGTAAAGCCGTTCATCAGGTTCAGCGTGCCGGGATCGAAGGGATCATGTGGCGCGATCAGAGGGGCCAGCACCGCCGCCAGCACGAGCACCAGGACGACGACGAAAGAAATGATCGCAACCGGCGCATGGCGGAATGACCAGATGAAATCGCTGTTCCAGACGCGGCGTGCCCTGTTTTCGGGGGCCGGGGTTCTGCTTTCGGCTGCGTCGGTCATCTCAGTGGCCTCCCTGCGTGCGGTCCGCGCGCAGGCGCGGGTCGATCACGAAATAGAGCATGTCAACGATGAGGTTGATGCCGACGAACAAGACCGAGATCAGCATCAGGTAGGCGGCCATGACGGGGATATCCACGAACTGGATCGCGTTGATGAATAGCAGCCCGACGCCCGGCCACTGGAACACGGTCTCGGTGATGATGGCGAAGGCGATGATGCTGCCCAGCTGCAGGCCGGTGATCGTGATGACCGGCACCAGCGTGTTTTTCAGCGCGTGGCGGAAGTTGATCGCGCGTTCGCGTATGCCGCGAGCCCGCGCGAAGCGGATGTAATCCATGCGCAGGACTTCCAGCATCTCGGTTCGGACCAGCCGCATGATCAGCGTCATCTGGTACAGACCGAGCGTGATCGCGGGCAGGATCAGGGCCTTCAGGCCGCTTTCCGTCAGAAAACCGGTCGTCCACCAACCGAGATCCGTTACCTCGCCGCGCCCGAAACTGGGCAGCCAGCCAAGCTCGACCGAGAACAGATAGATCAGCAGGATACCGATCAGGAAGGTCGGCAGGGACACGCCGACCAGAGAAAGGGTCATGATGGCGTTGGCCGAGACGCCGCGGCGCCAGATCGCGGTGAAGATCCCCAATCCGATGCCCCCGACGAGGGCCATCAGGCCCGAGACGACGGCGAGTTCCAGTGTGGCGGGAAGGCGCTCGATCAGAATGTCGGACACCGGGCGGCCCTGCCGATAGGACAGGCCAAAATTGCCCTGAACCGCCTGTTCCAGGAAGCGCCAGTATTGCACGACAAAGGGCTGGTCCAGGCCAAGCTGTTCCCGCAGGCGCTCTACATCGGCCTGGGTGCGTTCCTGTCCCAGCATATTGTCGATGGGATCGCCGACGAAGCGGAACATAGAAAAGGCCACGAGCCCGACGACGAAGAGCACGAGGATCGACTGCGTCACGCGGCGGATGATGTAGGCGAGCATTTGCATAGGCCCCGAAAAAAGGCGCCCCGCGGTCCCTTCGGGCGCAGGGCGGGAACGGGCGGCGCGCGTGGCGCCACCCGATAGTTGCGTCAGATCAGTTCATTTCGAAGAACTTGAATTTCGGATCGTCCTCGGGGCTGACCTCGATCCCGACGGCATCCGTCATCCCCCAGTTCAGGACCTGGTGGTGGATGGGCAGGTAGAGTGTCTCTTCCTGGACAACCTCCCAGATCGAAGCGATGTCCTCGTTGCGCGCCTCTAGATCGGTCTCGGAGGCAAGCGAAACGATCATTTCGTCAAGCACGGGGTTGGAATAGCCGGTGTTGTTCCAGCTGCCACGCTCATCGCCGCGCGTATGAACCAGGAAGTTGAAGATGTATTCCGAATCATAGGTCGGAACGCCCCAGCCGAGCATGTAGAATTCGGTCGCGCCATTGGTGATCAGCGGGAAGTGCTGCGCCTTGGGCTTGGCGTCAAGGTTCACGGTGATCCCGATCTGCGCCATCATGCCCACGGCGGCCTGGCAGATCGCCTCGTCGTTGACGTAGCGGTCGTTCGGGCAGTCGAGTTGGATCGAGAAACCGTCCTCGTATCCTGCCTCGGCCATGAGAGCCTTGGCGGCGTCGACATCCGTCTCGATGCTGTCCATCTCCTCGGTCCAGCCATTGACGAAGGGCGGGGCGATCATGCCGGCGGGCTGGGACTGGCCGCGCATGACGACCTGCTGGATGGCCTCGCGGTTGATGGCGAGGTTCATCGCCTCGCGCACGCGCACATCCGAAAGCGGGTTCGCACCCTCGACGTCATCGTTTTCCAGGTCGTCGGCGCCCACGTTCATGCCGAAGAAGATCGTCCGGTTCTGCGGCGCGGTCTTGACCACCAGCCCCTCGGTATCGGCGACGCGGCCCAGGTCCTGCACCGGCACGTCCTGGATGAAGTCCACCTCGCCCGACAGCAGGGCCGCAACGCGGGTCGCGGCGTTCTGGATCGGGGTGTAGATGACCTCGGTCACGTCCATGGGGAACTGGTCCATGCCCCAGTAATCCTCGTTCTGGGTCAGGACGGTACGCACGTCGGGTTCGCGGCTGACCAGCTCGAAGGCGCCGGTGCCGTTGGCGTTGGTCGCGGCGAAGGTCTGCTCGCCGCCTTCGACGTCCTGCACCTCGACCACGTCGTTGGCCTCGGCCCAGCCCTTGTCCATCATGAACAGGTTGGTCAGGTTCGCGGGCAGGATCGGGTTGGGGCCGTCGGTTTCCATCTCGACGGAGTAGTCGTCCACCGCGCGCACCTCGACGATCGAGGACAGCAGTTCCTTCATGTTCGAATTGTCGGACTTGGCCCGGTTGATCGAGAACACTACGTCCTCAGCGGTGAAGTCGGCGCCGTCGTGGTATTTCACGCCCTCGCGCAGTTCGAAGACCCATACGCTAGGGTCATCCGGGCTGGGGCCCCATTCCGTTGCCAGCGCGGCCTGCGGCGCGCCGGTCATGTCGCGGATAATCAGAGGCTCGTAGATCTGGTGCGACAGCGTGTGCGTCGGCCCCTCGTTCTGCGCGTGCGGATCGAGCGTGAGCGAATCGCCCGCCCGCGCCCAGCGCAGCGTTTCGGCCGAGGCGCCGATCGACGTCGATGCCAGAAGCGCCGCCGCCAGAATACCGGTTTGATAGGTCATCTTTTTCTCCCTGGTTGCAGTTATACGGCGGCCTTGTCCCGGCCGCACGACCATGCGCGAGCCTAGAGCGAAGTCCACTGGGCACACAAGACGTATGCTGAAGGTGACGCAAGGTCAGCCGTTCAGCGCCGCGTGTCGGGGTCTGCAGGCCTTTGCCCACGGCAGTTCGGTCGGGCTGCGTCGCCAAAGCGTGCCAAATTCGCCACGAGGCGGCAAACGTCGCCGGAAACCCTTTTCAAATTTGTCGGGCCATTCGCAATATACCGACCAGACGCGACCCCTGTCTGCACTCGAATTCCCTTTCTTCCCTGCGTCGAGGTCATTTGTCGTCATGTTTGCCATTCCCCACAGTTACGCGGCCCTATCCGGTGTCGCCCCCGATTTCTGGGCATACCTTCTGGTCGTGACGCTTGCCACGGTCACCGTTGCCTTGGCCATTACCGCGAACCGCCGCCCCCTCTCGCGCCTGATGCGGGAGCGGAACGATGCGCAGGCGGTGCAATCCTCGCATTTCGGAAAGCCGATGCGTCTCGGCGGGATTGCCATCTTCGCCGGCCTGGGTACGGGGCTGCTCGTCGCCGGGTGGGATCGGCCCGCGGTCCCGGTTCTGCTCGTTCTGTCCGCGGCGCCGGCCTTTCTGGCCGGTTTGTGGGAGGATCTGGGCTACGGGGCCTCGCCATTTCGGCGGCTGATCGCGTCGTTCTTGGCGGCGACCCTGGCTGTCGTTCTTCTCGATACCTGGGTGGGGCGGGCCAACATGCCGGGCCTCGATCAGGTGCTGCGTGTCGCGCCGATCGGACTCCTGCTGACCGTGATCGTTTCGGCCGGGTTCTGCCATGCGACCAACCTCGTGGACGGGATGAACGGACTGGCCGCGGTCGTCATCACGAGTGCGGCCACCGGTCTGGCGATCCTGGCACATGGGGCGGGCCAATCGGACATCGCCATGATGGCAGCGATCCTCGCGGCGGCCATGGTCGGATTCTTCATGCTCAATTGGCCGTTCGGGACCATGTTCATGGGCGATGCGGGGTCCTACGGTGTCGGTCATATCCTGATCTGGCTGGCCTTTCTCCTCGCCGATCGCGCCTCCGAGATCGCCGTGCCGGCGTTGGTTCTGGTGCTGTTCTGGCCTTTCGCGGATACGCTGCACTCGATCGCGCGGCGCCTGGTGGACCGGGCCCCGGTCTTCGCACCGGACCGCATGCACCTTCACCAGAAGATGCGCCGATGCATCGAGATCGTCTTTCTTGGCGGCGCCCACCGCAAGAGGTCGAATCCGCTTGCCACTGTGGCCCTGGCGCCCTTTGTCATGATGCCGGTTCTCGTCGGGGTCGGGCTTGCGGCTCACCCGCGGGCGGCCTGGGTTGCGCTCGCGCTCTTCGGGACGCTTTTCGGCCTTACCCATGTGGGGATCACGCGCCTCGCCGTCCGCCGGCGACGCAAGCACAGATGTGACCGGCCGGTTACTGTGCGGGAGACGGGCGAGGCAGCAGCGGCTGGCGAATAAACGCATTGCAGCCACTTCCGTACCGACAACGGCCTGGATTTGAACGTCTGCATTTACCGATTTGCGGGGCAGGCGAACTGGCGGCTGGCGCGCATCGACCGTGAGAACGGCGGTGCAAAAGTCGGCCACGGTAGCGGCGGGATAGTCCTGCTGCGGGCGGTGTAAAAACCGGCCACTTTTGCCCTTCCTGTGACGGCAAGGAGGGCGGGGAGATTTATTCCGTGGAACTTTACCGAAAGGTTCGTCTGGCCTGCGCCGACGGCATGAGCAAGCGCGCGGCGGCGCGTCATTTCAACATTTCGCGCGACACAGTCGACAAGGCCATGGCATTCTCGGTGCCGCCTGGTTACCGGCGCACGGCGCCGATCAAGCGTCCCAAGCTGGACGGGTTCACCGAGATCATCGACGCTTGGCTGGACGGGGATCGTGAGGTCCGCCCCAAGCAGCGCCATACCGCCAAGCGGGTGTATGACCGGTTGCGCGAGGAGCACGGTTTCACCGGCGGCTACACGATCATCAAGGACTATATCCGGGAACGCGAGCGGCGTGGTCGGGAGATGTTCGTGCCGCTCGCCCACCCGCCCGGCGATGCTCAGGCGGATTTTGGCGAGGGTGAGCCATCGCGTCGCCATGCGTTCGAGACCGATGGCGAACGTGATCATCGGTGGTGTCGAGCAGAAGGCCTACTTTTTTGTCATGGATTTGCCGCACAGCGACGCCTGCCTCAAACGGGCCTATCCTGCGGCGACGGCGGAGGCCTAGATGGACGGTCATGTTCATGCCTTTGCCTTCTTCGGCGGCGTCCCGCAGTCGGTCCTCTATGACAACGACCGCTGCCTGGTCTCGAAGATCCTGGCGGACGGGACGCGCAAGCGCGCCACGCTGTTCAGTGCCCTGCAGTCGCATTACCTGGTTCGGGATCGCTACGGGCGGCCCGGCAAGGGCAACGACAAGGGGAAGGTGGAAGGGATCGTCGGTTATGCCCGCCGGAACTTCATGGTGCCGATCCCGCGCAGTCCCAGTTGGGAGGCCGTTAACGCTGACCTCGAAGCTCAGTGTCGCAAGCGCCAGAACGACATCCTGCGCGGCCACAAGGAAACGATCGGCGAAAGACTGCAGCGCGATCTGGCGGCGATGAAGCCCCTGCCCGGAGCCCCATTCGAGGCTTGCGCGCAAGCCAGCGGCCAGGTCAGCTCGCAATCGCTCGTGCGTTACGAGACCAACGATTACTCGGTCCCTGTCGCCTATGGCCATCAGGATGTCTGGGTTCGCGGTTATGTCGATCAGGTCGTGATCGGCTGCCGGGGAGACGTGATCGCCCGCCATCCCCGGTGCTACGCGCGCGAAGATGTGGTCTTCGACCCGATCCACTACCTTCCCTTGATCGAACGCGAGATCAACGCCCTGGATCAGGCTGCGCCGTTGGCGGAGTGGGACCTGCTCGAAGCGTTCCAGACCCTGCGTCGCCTCATGGAGGCGCAAATGCTGAAGATGGGCCGGCGTGAGTATGTGCAGGTCCTGCGTCTGCTGGAGACATTCGGCCTCGATGACCTGCACGCAGCGGTCAAGGATGCGCTGCGCCTGCGCGCGACAGGCTTCGATGCGATCAAGCATCTTCTGCTCTGCCGGATCGAGAGGCGCCCACCGAAGCTGGACATGGCCAGCTATCCCTACCTGCCGCGTGCCGACGTCGAGACGACCTCAACCGCCAGCTATATGGCCCTGATGGCGGAGGCGGCGGAATGACGGAGGCCCCGCAGATCCTGCTCGCCCATCACCTGAAGACACTGAAGCTGCCGACCTTCCTGAGGGAATACGAGAAGCAAGCCCGCCAATGCGCCACCGAAGGGCTGGATCACGTCCAGTTCCTGGCGCGCCTGGTGGAAATGGAGATGCCCGGCGGCGTGCGCCGCCAATTCCTGTATCGCGCGCCTTTGGCGCGACCGTGAACGGCGGATGGTCGAGCGCCGCAGTTCAAGCTGGTCCGCGCCAGCGGATCAAATGGTCCGGGGGACCATTTGAAGGCGCAGAACGCGGCGAAGTTCCCGGCCGCCAAGAGCCTCGACAGCTTCGACTTCAAGGCCATCCCGAAGCTCAACAAGATGCAGGTGCTGGAACTGGCCCGCTGCGAATGGATCGAGCGGCGCGAGAATGTCATCGCCCTCGGGCCAAGCGGCACCGGCAAGACGCATGTCGCCCTGGGCCTTGGCCTGGCCGCCTGTCAGAGGGGGCTGCCCGTCCGCTTCATCACCGCCGCCACGCTGGTCAGCGAGTTGATGGAAGCCCGCGATGAGCGCCGCCTGCTGCGGCTGCAAAAGCAACTGGCCAACGTCAAGCTGCTCATCATCGACGAGCTGGGCTTCGTGCCGCTCTCCAAGACCGGGGCAGAACTGCTCTTCGAGCTGATCTCGCAGCGCTACGAGCGCGGCGCCACGATGATCACCAGCAACCTGCCATTCGATGAATGGACCGAAACCTTCGGCACGGAACGCCTGACCGGTGCCCTACTCGACAGACTGACGCACCACGTCAACATCCTCGAGATGAACGGCGAGAGCGATCGCCTCGCGCAGAGCCGCGCGCGAAAGTCCACCGACACCGCCTGAGACGACCCTCGCTGGCTTGGCCCTGACGGGCCAAGGCGGCCAGTCAACCGCCAGCTATCTGGGGAGCGCGGCTGACTGGCCGCCGCCACCTGGCGCGCGTCGTGCCCAAAATCAAAAGTGGCCGGATTTTGCGCCGCCCAATGGCCGGATTTTACTCCGCCGTTGACAGGGCGCATCTCTCCGAGTTCGGCATCGTCACGCCGAAGGCGTGCCTGCGGCACGACGCGAAAGGCATTCACAGTAAGTCTTGACCGGGGGCGCTACTGTTTCGCGACAACAAGGTGCAACCTCAGGCGCCGCACAGCCGAAGATTTGCTTGTCCGGCAGGCAGTTTTGGGCAAGGTTACTATCGAACGGTATGGCGCTGGAGCACTGTTGGACATCAGGGTGGCGCTTCCCGCCCTAACCGAAGGGTGCCAAGAGGTTCGGAAAGGAAAGATAAAAAGTGAAAATGCGACCGGGTAGAAATATATTCAGATTTCTGGTGGTTATGACATCAGCGTGTTTTGCGCCTCGTGCTGGTGTAGCGGATGATACTCGGAGTTTTCACGCCGGATTTATCAGCGATGCAACACTGGATCAGGGGTCAACCAACGTCGCAGGCCCAAACGCATGGGTTGAGGCACGATATCCGTTCAAACTTGGCCCGATTGAGGGTAGTGCGCGCTCCAAATACGAGACCGCTGCGGAAGGTCTTGTTTTAGATGGTTCCTTTGTCCAAGTTCCCTTCGGTGATTGGGTGGCTGGAGTTGGATTGAAGGACCAGCATTGGTCGCTGTCGCCAAATACATCACTGATCCTTTCAAATAATGCGCGACCACTCCCTGCGATATATCTGAGCAAGCGTGATAGGTCGCCTTTTAAAACTCCTTTGCTCTCTTGGATTGGGCCTTGGGAAGCTGATTTTTTCTTTGGCTATAACGAGAAGGGCAATGGCTTTCGAGATGCTAATATGCTCGGCGCTCGCATTGTCATAGAGCCGGTTGACAACCTAGAGTTTGAAGCTGTTTGGACCACCCAATTTTTTCCCGATGATGCTGATTTCCTAAAAATTTTTGGTGACGAGACAAACGCTGGCATTTCACCAGACGCGAATGGAATGGCCGGCTTCGGGTTGGCTTATGCATGGGGCGCGAACCGTATCTACTCTCAGGCAATAGGTGAAGATGCAGCTGGGCTCGGGCCATCGTGCTATATGTATTTGGCGGGATATTCACGCCAAACGACCATCGGGACTGTTCCCAGCGACCTCAACTTCGAAGTGGTAGATACAAGAATTTCTGAAACCTCAAATGGGTTTTGTGGACCCGGCACCGCTTACAGAAACGGGACTCATCCCTATGTCCAGAACGGCGTTGTTATGGGGGCTCCCATAGATAGCGAAGGCGTTTCAGTATCAGTTCGCGGTGCCCATGACTTTCCCGACTATGATATAGACTGGGGCCTCGGATATGACGTGGTCAATGATGCGTCGATCGCGAACCACCGGCTTTCAAGTCGGCGCGTCGAAGGGTTAAACGCTCATCTTGGCGTGGGTTTGGACTATCAAGGGGTGCGTGTTGCATCCGGTGTTCATTACAACGGTTATGAACTTGATCGGATAACCATCGACGAAGGTCTAGCTCTGAGCATTCAGGTGTCGACGAACTTTTGACGTCTGCGCACCTGCGTTCCCCAAGCGCTTGCGATTTCGCCCCCCCACCCGGTGGCAGAGACATACAGACTGGTGTAGCCTCCTTCTACACCTAGCACCAGGCAGTTCGAGCCAGTTCTGAGATACGATGCCAAACGAACCCAATGACGTTTAAAGCGTTGATAAACGTAGCACTAAGCTATACGACTTGTGAGCTTCGGAGGCTCGATTGACGGACACCCAAGACGCTCCCCTTGATGACGAGATAGATCTTGCCGAGCTTTTCTCGGCCCTGCTATCGCACTGGTTGCTAATCGGTACGACCACCGCGCTGTTTGCGGCAGCGGCAGTTTATTATGCGGTTGGGGTGGCTGAGCCGACTTATGATGCAGAGGCCAAGTTTGCGTTTGAGGATGACTCGGCGGGCATTTCTCTTCCCAGCGAGCTGGGCGGCCTTGCAGGTTTGGTGGGTGTTTCGGCGGGGGGCGGCGGTGGCCCAGCCCAGACGCTAGAGGATCGTATCAAATCGCGCGATTTCGTTCTGGAGATCGCGCCGCAGGCTGACCTTTTTGAAGATCCCGAGATCAATCCACCAGCAGGGCAGGCCGGCCCGCTTGCAACGGTTCTGATCGGAGCAGGTGTCAGTGAGCCGCCAACGGCGTCCGAAGAAAAGGAACAAATGCGTGTTATAAACTGGGTCAATGAGGCCGTTTCCGTCGAGTTAGGCGAGAACGGGGTGGTCACCGTCCTCACGACCCATGTTGATCCGCACCGTGCCGCGAATATTACTAATATCATCGTGGACCATGCACTGGCCAAGCTTCTTGAAGACCAAGAACGGAAATCTCGGGCACAGATAGATTACCTATCCAAGCAGTTGCTTGATGTGCAAGCGGATGTCGAAGCTACAACAGAGGCAATCTCGGAATACGCAGTTGAGAATGACTTGGCATCTGATCAAGAGTTGGCTCGTGCCTCAGCGCAGCTGGTGCTTTTGCGGGAACAGCGAGATAATTTCAGGAGCTTTCTGGCAACCTTTGATGATCTTCAGGCGTTGGCAGAACGAAACGATACTCTTACGGAACCGCTACGACAGAAACTGGTGTCAGACCACCCGTTTGTGCGCGACGCAGATTTCCGTCGCTTGCTGGGCTGGCCTAGCTCTCCTGAGAATTGGACCTTGCCAGATGACATCCGACTTGAGGCGGCGCGCGGCCGGACAACGCAACGACTGGAGGAGATCGACCGCACGATAAACGATTTCGAGGAAGACGCCCGCCGCAACGCCGTTGCTGCCGCCGAACTCGCTGCGCTTGAGCGGGAGGCGACGGTGCAAAAGACCATTTACGAGGTTATCGTACAACAATTCGAAACTCAGCGCATCACCGACGGGTTTGTAGCTTCGATCGCGGATGTATATGAGATGGCTGTGCCACCCGTGGAGCCATCTGCTCCTAACAAGAAGCTGATCGCCGCACTCGGCCTCGTTCTTGGCTTGATCGTCGGTTCAGGGCTAGGGCTCGTCCGATCCTTGCGGCGGGGCGTGCTTCATACGGCGAACGCGTTGTCGGATACGATGAGTGGCCGTATCGGCGCAGATCACGTGGCGAAATACCTTGGTGGACGCGGACGATCCGTTGACCGGCGGATCCTCCAGTTTGAAAAGCGCCCGCATGATCAGCTAGACGAGGTGGCGGTGGAAATAGGACAGGGCCAGCCGAAACGGGTTCTGGTCCTACCAACAGGATCGGAACATGTGGCTAGCGCAGTCGGTCTTTACCTCGCTTCGTCGAATAAGACCCGGCTTTGCGCTGTTGTTGATCTGACCAAGACGCTGAAACCCAAAGAGATGGTGACTGCGGACGAGCAATGTGGTTTCGATCGCTTTGATCTTGCCTCTGGCCTGACAATTTTCAAACCGATCGACAAGACGCGGGTCAGTCCTTTTACGGTCGAGCAGGCCGTCGCCAAAATTGAGAGCGAATTTGACTGTGTTCTCGTCGTTTGCCCCCGCGTTGGCGCCGGTGCGCCAATTTCCGCCGCCTTGGCAGCAGGCGCGCAACGCCTTGTTTCGGTGCTGCGCACCGGGCGCACCACGCGGCAGCAAACCGACCGCTTGCAGGCGTTGCGTGAGCGCTTCAAGATTTCGCAACAGACGCTAGTCCTTGAGTAGAAAGAAAGCTATGCGGAACCCCAAGATATCCCTCGTGGCGTTTTTCGCACTTGTGGCTTGCGATCTTGCCTACGAGCCGCAGACTTTGCCATCAGGGTCGCGTATAACGGCAGCGGATCAGGCGGAGTTCACACTCGATGTCAAGCCATTGACGCTGGAACAAATTGCGCTGGCAAATGATCGAAAATGGCGCCGGCAAGCGATTGTGCCGAACCGGAACGCCGCCGAAGGTACCAGCTTGCAGCAAGAGGCGTCAGCCCGGGCCGAGCGCCTGCCACCGGTCAATTCCTCGCCGATGTATCGTCTGGGTGTCGGCGATGAGCTGAGCCTTCAGGTTAAGCAACAGGTGGTCGATCGTGATGGTGTGCCGCGAGCTACATCTCAGGTTTTACAACTTCCTGTCAAAGAAGATGGTACTATTTTCTCTGCTTTACTTGGATCGATTGAGGTCCGCGGACGGACGTTGACTGTGGTCCGAGACCTAATTAGCCAAGAGCTTGCGCGCCGCTCTGGCCTTGACGCGCAGATGGCAGCCGAGCTGACCCCGCCGCCCACGGGCACGCCGCCGATATACAGGATCGGCGCCGGCGATGTGCTGGCGATTACCCGGGTACTTCCGGAGGTCACAGATGAAGGTAGCGTCAACGATGTGCCCAACACGAGGGCTCTTGTCGTGGCCTCCAACGGCAATGTGAGGCTGCTCGGTGCTGGGGACGTCGATGTGGGCGGGCTCACGACGGGAGAGGCAATCGAGGAAATCTCGGCCGAGTTGCTACGCAATGGCCTGAACCCTAATATCGAGCTTTCGATCCAGGCCAATAACTCGAAACCTCTCAGGCTGATTGGTGATTTGCCCACCGCCGTTGAAGAACGCTTGATTCCTATTTCAGAGGCGCCCGTTCGATTGGTCGACGTAGTCAGTCGGCTGGGTCTGCAAACCCCACCCGGTCGGGACTATCTGGTCGAGATCCGACGCGAGGGGGACCGTTACGGTGTTCTACTGAATGATTTGCTGGGCTCGGAAAGCCGCGCGCCGATCTACCTGCACCCGAATGATACTATCCGGATCCAGGTTCAAGAAAGCGCCCCGGACTTTGCGTTGAACATTGTCGGGTTCAATTCGCAATCTGTGGCCGTGAGTTCGGTTTCGGGCGCCGGAGCGAGCGTGGAGTTGCCGGTCACATCCGAATCGCTAGAGTTGGTTGACGCGGTGAATGCCGCCGGAATTTCAGTTGACAGCGAAAAGGATGTCCTGGCGCGGATCATTCGTAACGGTCAAGAATACCGGGTGTCGGTTCGGCAAGCTTTGATCGACCAGCCGTCGCGCAAGATTTTCCTTCAGTCCGGCGACCGTATCGTGTTTGAGCCAATTGTGTTCGAAAAACAGAATGTGATGATAACCGGTGCGGGAACCTCGCCGCAACTGATTGATATAGAACAGATGTCGCGGCCAACGCTGTCCGATGCCGTGTTCAGGAGCAGTGCTCTTGCGGACGCGGAGTCCGACCTCAAACAAGTTTTCTTACTGCGCCAGGATGAGAATGAGGCAAATAAGTTTGACGCTTATTACCTTGACCTGAGCAATCCGACCCGTTTGGCTCTGGCTGATGAACTTCAATTGCGACCAGATGATATTATCTTCATATCCGACCAGCCGGCCAGCCAATTTACGCGGGTTGTTGGGCGTATCACGACTGCCTTGAGATCGGGGCTGGGCCTTGCATCATCGACAGAGGCTGTTCAGACCCTTGTCCAGTGACTATACTTGCTCTATCCCGGATGATCACATAGCCCCTCGTCGATCTTCGCTTTTCACGGCACGATCTGTTCTGAACGAGGTGCGAGACGGGAGATCGGCATGCTGATCAAGCTTCATGGCCAAGCCACGGCGAATCATCCCACGTGCCCGTTCCAGCCGCGGTACCACTCGACAAACTGCTGCACGCCCTCCCGGAAATTCGTGTGCGGCAGCGGGCCAACGAGGGTTTCGAGCAGGCTTGCATCCGCCCAGGTTGCGCGTACGTCACCGGGCTGCATTGGCACAAGGTTGCGTTCCGCCGTCCGACCCGTCGCGGCTTCGATTGCCTCGATGAAATCGGTGAGTTGCACCGGCGCGCCATTGCCGATGTTGACGACCCGGAAGGGCGCGACCGGAGACAGGCTGTCAATCGGACCCACAGTATCCGGGCCGGGGGCGTGCGCCGTCAGCCGGACAATCCCCTCGACAAGGTCGTCAATGAAAGTGAAATCCCGCTGCATGTCGCCGTGATTGTAAACGTCGATCGGCTTTCCCCTCAGGATGGCATCTGTGAACTTGAACAGCGCCATATCCGGCCGCCCCCAGGGCCCATAGACCGTGAAAAACCGGAACATGGTCGTCGGTACGTCGAACAGATGTGCATAGGAATGCGCCATAGCTTCATTGGCCACTTTCGTGGCCGCGTAAAAGCTCATGGGGTGAACAGCCCGGTGCTGCTCTGCATAGGGCATTTCGGCGTTTGCGCCATAGGCCGAACTGGTCGAGGCCATCATCAGGTGCTTTGGCGGGTATGCTCGGGCGGCTTCAAGAACCTCATGTGTGCCGATCAGGTTTGAGGTCACATAGGACCGCGGGGCCTCAATCGAGTATCGAACGCCAGCCTGGGCCGCCAAGTGGACAATGATGTCTGGCTGGAACGTCGCAACCAGCCCGGTCAGGCGCCCCTGGTCCTCGAGCATTCCCGTTTCAAAGGCAAAGCCCGCCTGGGACTGCAGGATCGACAGGCGCGCCTCTTTCAGCTCGGGGCTGTAATAGGGCGTCATGCCGTCGAAGCCCATGACCTCCCATCCGTCCGCAAGCATCCGTTGCACCAGATGGAACCCGATGAACCCGGCGGCTCCGGTGATGAACATTTTTCCTGCCAAGACACTTTCCTCCACAGGTTTGCGGCGATGACACGCGAGGCATTCGCCCCGCTCACCAGTAATACCTTGGCCGTTAAGGTAAAACCATCGCGCTGCGCAAAATGAGCGATTGCGTTGAGGCATGCCTTGACCGAACCGCAGTCAACCTGCTGGCTGGGAAGTGTCAAAGCCGCGACATGTCTTTGCAAGGCTACCCGGGCGCGCGTCGCGGCGCTGGGCCACGGAGATTTGCTTTCGGCGTTGCATGTCATCGACCCGGTCGGATACCTCGACATGGTCGGTCTCGAAAAGGACGCCTGTGTGATCGCGACCGACTCTGGTGGCGTGCAGAAAGAGGCCTTCTTCCATGGTGTTCCCTGCGTCACGCTGCGCGACGAGACCGAATGGGTAGAGCTTGTTGAGGCCGGATGGAACAGGCTGACACCTCCGAACGACGGCGGAACCATCCGCGATGCCATCTTTGGTGCCCGTGGCACCAAGGGCGCGGATATCGCGCCCTACGGAATCGGGAATGCCGCTGACATTGTCGCGACCGAAATCGCGAGGACACTGTCGTGAGCCGCATCTGGATGATCAACCACCATGGTTCCACACCTTCGACAGGTTCAGGAGGCCGGCACCATCACCTTGCGCGAGCGCTTGCGGCCATAGGTCATGAGGTCACGCTCGTGACTGCGAAGTGGCATCACAACCTCCGGGAAGATGTCGATCACTCTGTGTCACCTGCAGAGGAGACGGTAGATGGGTACGGGGGTGCAGGGGCAGCACGACGGGCATCCTGGACGCGACCATGTCCAGTCCGTTCAGAATTGCCGTGAGACGCTCCGGGTCGTCCGTGTTCTCCTGACGATGCACGGTGGCCAACACGTATCGGCCCAGGGGCAGATCGAAGCGGGCCGCACCGGCCCCGCGCGCCTCAGCCTTCGCGGCGAAATGTAGCGCTGCATCGAACATGACATCGCCGGATTCGACGATCCGCGCACACGGCACCCGCTCGTTCAACAGGTTCTCCGTGGCCGCCGCCGTGGGCGTGAATAGCAGATCGGAGCACTGGTCCGCGAGGATGCGATTGATTTCTTCGGGCACCCTCATGCGCGATCATCATCCGCACCGGGCGGCCGAGCCCGACCGATACGCTCACCACCGCATGGCCCGCCTCATGCAAGGCGATGCGCCAGCGCTGCGCGTCCGTAAGTGGCGGGGCCTCGCTCTCGATCTCGGCAGCGAGGTCGGCCTCCTGCAGCTCGCGCCGGGCGGCCCGGGCCCGGGCGCGG
>NZ_JBKOTX010000008.1:0-67886 GCF_047086965.1 Roseovarius halophilus (ex Wu et al. 2025)
CGAGCGCTACAATGCCATGACCTATCTCGACGAGGTCCATGCCGTGGGCATGTACGGCCCGCGCGGCGGCGGCATCGCCGAGCGCGAGGGGCTGATGGACCGTGTGAGCATCATCGAGGGCACGCTGGGCAAGGCCTTCGGCGTGGTGGGCGGCTATATCGCTGCCTCGGCAGACCTCGTGGATTTCGTGCGGTCCTTCTCCAGCGGCTTCATCTTCACCACGGCCCTGCCGCCGGCGGTGGCCGCGGGGGCCTGCGTCTCGATCCGGCACCTCAAGGCATCTGGGGCCGAACGCGCCCTGCAAAAGGACAAGGTGGCGCAGGTGCGCGCGCGGCTCGACGAGATCGGCATCCCGCATATACCGAACCCCGGGCACATCATCCCCGTGATGGTGGGCGACCCGGTCAAGTGCAAGTTCATCAGCGACATGCTGATGGATCGCTTCGGGATCTACATCCAGCCGATCAATTACCCGACCGTGCCCAAGGGTGCCGAGCGGCTGCGCATCACCCCCGGCCCGGTGCATTCCGAGGCGGACATCGACCGCCTGGTGGGCGCGCTTTGCGACCTCTGGACCCAATGCCAGCTTGCCCGGCAGCCCCTGGCGGCGCAGTGAAGCGTTTTCGCGAAAATGCGCGTCGCACGACCCTTGTCGACGTTACGTGGGTGCTTGGCCGATAGTTTCGGGCGCGGCGAGGCCCAGATGGTGCGGGCATCGCAAGGGCCTGCCAACGCATGGGGCCGCTTGGCGCGCAAGCGGGGCCATGGGACACACCGAAGCCTTGCGGGCCGGGCACCACGGGGGACTTGTGATCGGGAAGTCCCCGCGCTAAGCTTGGTTGCGCGACGGGAGAACTGGCATTGCCAGTGCCGAAGGAGCAACCGCCCCGGTAAACTCTCAGGCTTCAGGACCGCCGCGCTATAGGACTCTGGAGAGTGGTGCCACATGCACCCGCCGAAGGGATAGCGATCTCAGGCAAACGGACAGAGGGGGCATTGACGCGGGCCGCGCCCGCACCCAATGCCCGGGGGCCTGCCCCCGGCCCAACGGACCGGAGGCGGCATGGCCGACCTGAAACGAACACCGCTTTACGAGCTGCACGCCGGGCTTGGCGCGAAATTCGTCCCCTTCGCGGGCTACGAGATGCCTGTTCAGTACGCCCCCGGCGTCATGAAGGAACATCTCTGGACGCGCGAGAACGCAGGGCTCTTCGATGTCAGTCACATGGGGCAGGTGATCCTGCGCGGTGCGCAGGCGGCGGCCGAGCTGGAGCGGCTGGTGCCCCAGGCGGTGCAGACCCTCAAGCCGGGCCGGCAGCGCTATGCCTTCTTCACCAATGACCAGGGCGGGATTCTCGATGACCTGATGGTCGCCAACCGGGGCGATCACCTCTTTGCGGTGGTCAATGCCGCCTGCAAGGCCGCCGACATCGCCCATCTGCGCGCGGGGCTTGCAACGACGCAGGTCGAAGAGGTCACCGACCGCGCGCTGCTGGCGCTGCAAGGCCCAAAGGCCGAGGCGGCGCTCTCGCGGCTTATGCCCGACGTGCTGCAGATGCGGTTCATGGACGTCGAGACCCATGCGTCGGATTTCGGCGACCTGTGGATTTCGCGGTCGGGCTATACCGGCGAGGACGGCTTCGAGATATCCGTGCCCTCCGAGAGCGCCGAGGCGCTGGCCCGGGCGCTGCTGGAGGACGACGCGGTCGCGCCGGTGGGCCTTGGCGCCCGCGACAGCCTGCGGCTGGAGGCCGGGCTGTGTCTCTATGGCGCCGACCTGGACGAGACCACCACACCGGTCGAGGCGAACCTGACCTGGGCAATCCAGAAGGCCCGGCGCGAGGCGGGCGATTACCCCGGTTTCGCGCGCATCCGCCACCATCTGGTCGACGGGCCAGCGCGGTTGCGCGTCGGCCTGCGCCCCGAGGGCCGCGCGCCGATGCGCGCGGGCACGCCGCTGTTTGCCGAAGAAGAGGCGGCAAGCCCCGTGGGCGAAGTGACCTCCGGCGCCCATGGCCCGTCGACCGGATGTGCGATTTCCATGGGCTACGTGGGCACGGCGCATGCCGCCCTGGGCACCCCGCTCTGGGGCGAGGTGCGCGGCAAGCGCCTGCCCGTGACCGCCTGTGAACTGCCGTTCCGGCCATCCAGCTACAAGACCTGAAGGAGAGAGACATGAAATTCACCGAAGAACATGAATGGCTGCGCGTCGAGGGCGAACTTGTGGTGGTCGGCATCACCGAGCACGCCTCGACCCAGCTGGGCGACGTCGTCTTTGTCGAACTGCCCGAGGCGGGCGACGAGGTGGCCAAGGATGACGAGGTCGTGGTGATCGAGAGCGTCAAGGCGGCCTCGGACATCCTCGCGCCGCTGGACGGCGAGATCGTCGAGATCAACGAGGCCCTTGCCGACACCCCCGAGCTGGTCAACGCCGACCCGCTGGGCGAGGCCTGGTTCTTCAAGATGAAGGTGGCGGACCTGTCGGCGCTCGACAGCCTGATGGATGCCGACGCCTACAAGGACTTCATCGGCGCATAGGGGGCGCCGCCCCCGCCCGCGCGTTACTTTCAACCCAAGGAAACAGGTGTTCGATGCCCTTCACCCCGACCGACTATCTTCCCTATGACTTCGCCAACCGTCGCCACATCGGGCCCTCGCCCGCCGAGATGGACGAGATGTTCAAGGTGATCGGTGTGGACAGCCTCGACCAGCTGATCGACGAGACCGTGCCGCAGGCGATCCGCCAGGCCGAGCCGCTGGATTTCGGCAAGCCGATGAGCGAGCGCAAGCTGCTCAACCACATGCGCGGGGTCGCAGCAAAGAACAAGGTTCTGACCAGCCTGATCGGGCAGGGCTATCACGGCACCGTCACGCCGCCGGTGATCCAGCGCAACGTGCTTGAGAATCCCGCCTGGTACACCGCCTATACCCCTTACCAGCCCGAGATTTCGCAAGGCCGCCTCGAAGCGCTTCTGAACTTTCAGACCATGGTGGCCGACCTGACGGGCCTGGAGATCGCCAATGCTTCTCTGCTGGACGAGGCGACCGCCTGCGCCGAGGCCATGGTCATGGCGCAGCGGGTGGCCAAGTCGAAGGCCACCGGATTCTTCGTGGACGAGAACTGCCATCCCCAGAACATCGCCGTGATGAAGACCCGCGCCGCGCCGCTGGGCATCGAGGTGATCGTGGGCGCGCCCGAGGACATGGACGCCGCGGCGGTCTTCGGGGCGATCTTCCAGTATCCGGGCACCCACGGGGGCCTGCGCGATGTCACGCCGCAGATCGCGGCGTTGCACGCGCAAAAGGCGATCGGCATCGTCGCCGCCGACCTGCTGGCGCTGACCCTGCTCAAGGAGCCGGGTGCCATGGGCGCGGATATCGCCGTAGGCAACACCCAGCGCTTTGGCGTGCCCATGGGGTTGGGCGGGCCGCATGCTGCCTTTTTCGCCTGCAAGACGGCCTACAAGCGGCACATGCCGGGCCGGATTGTCGGCGTCAGCGTCGACAGCCATGGCAACACGGCCTACCGGCTGTCGCTGCAGACCCGCGAACAGCATATCCGCCGCGAAAAGGCGACCAGCAACGTCTGCACCGCGCAGGCCCTGTTGGCGGTCATGGCGTCTTTCTACGGGGTCTTCCATGGGCCCGAGGGGCTCAAGGCCATCGCGCAGCGCATCCACCGCAAAACGGTGCGGCTGGCCCGAGGTCTCGAAGAAGCGGGTTTCCAGGTGCAGCCCGGCGCGTTCTTCGACACGATCACGGTCGAGGTCGGCGCCGCGCAGAAGGCGATCATGACAGCCGCCGTGGACGAGGGCATCAACCTGCGCGCCGTGGGTGACAAGGCCATCGGCATCTCGTTGGACGAGGCGACGCGGCGGCCCGTGATCGAGAAGGTCTGGCGCGCCTTCGGTATCGATCGCAAGGACGAGGACCTGAAACCGGAATATCGCGTGCCCGAGGCGCTGCACCGCCGCAGCGGCTACATGGAGCACCCGGTGTTCCACATGAACCGGGCCGAGACCGAGATGATGCGCTACATGCGGCGCCTGTCCGACCGCGACCTGGCGCTCGACCGGGCAATGATCCCGCTGGGCTCCTGCACGATGAAGCTCAATTCGGCCGCCGAGATGATGCCGGTCAGCTGGCGCGAGTTCAGCCTGATCCATCCCTTCGCGCCCGACGACCAGTGGCAGGGCTATGCCGAGCTGATCGCGGATCTGTCCGACAAGCTCTGCACCATCACCGGCTATGACGCCATGTCGATGCAGCCCAACGCGGGCGCGCAGGGCGAATACGCCGGCCTGCTGGCGATCATGGGCTATCATGCCGCCCGCGGCGACACCGGGCGCAAGACCTGCCTGATCCCGGTCAATGCCCACGGCACCAACGGGGCCAGCGCGCACATGTGCGGCATGGACGTGGTGGTGGTGAACTGCACCGACCGCGGTGACATCGACGTGGAGGATTTCCGCGCCAAGGCCGAGGCCGCGGGCGACACCCTGGCCGCCTGCATGATCACCTATCCCAGCACGCATGGCGTCTTCGAGGACACCGTGCGCGAGGTCTGCGAGATCACGCACGCCTTCGGCGGCCAGGTCTACCTCGACGGGGCCAACCTGAATGCCATGGTGGGCCTGTCCAAACCGGGCGAGATCGGCGCGGACGTCAGCCACCTGAACCTGCACAAGACCTTCTGCATCCCGCACGGCGGGGGTGGCCCCGGCATGGGGCCGATCGGGGTCAAGGCGCAGCTGGCCCCCTACCTTCCGGGGCATCCGGCAACGGGCGACGGCCAGGGGCCGGTCTCGGCGGCACCTTTTGGCTCGCCTTCGATCCTGCCGATCTCCTGGGCCTATGTGCTGATGATGGGCGGCAAGGGGCTGACCCAGGCGACCCGGGTGGCGATCCTCAACGCCAACTACATCGCCAAGCGGCTGGAAGGCGCCTACGACGTCCTGTTTTCAGGCGATAAGGGCCATGTCGCGCACGAGTGCATCATCGACACCCGCCCCTTCACGCAGGTCGGCGTCACGGTCGATGACATCGCCAAGCGCCTGATGGATTGCGGGTTCCACGCGCCGACCATGTCCTGGCCGGTGGCCGGAACGCTCATGGTCGAGCCCACCGAGAGCGAGACCAAGGCCGAGCTTGACCGCTTCTGCGACGCCATGCTGGGCATCCGCGAGGAAATCCGCAAGGTCGCTGCGGGTGACTGGCCGCAGGACAACAATCCCCTCAAGCATGCGCCGCACACCATGCAGGACATGGTCAAGGAGGACTGGGACCGGCCCTATTCGCGCGAGGTCGCATGTTTCCCGGCGGGCAGCTTCCGTGTGGACAAATACTGGGCCCCGGTGGGCCGGGTCGACAATGTCTACGGCGACCGCAACCTTGTCTGCACCTGCCCGCCGCTTGAGGATTACCGCGAAGCGGCCGAGTAATGGCAGCGCGGGGGCCGGTCCGGCCTCCGCGCGCGGTTAGTCTTTCGTGTCGTCCCGCAACGGCGGTGGATCGTCGTAGGGGGCCCAGCCGTAGTGATCGCCGGTCTCGGGCAGGTCCTTGGGCCGCACGTTGCGGGTGATGAAGGTCTTGGCGATGAAATTTGCCGTGATCGGCGCGGTCAGGAACAAAAAAAGCGTGATCAGCAATTCGTGGAACGACAGCGTTTCCTTGACCAGCAGGAAATAGAGCATCGAGGCGATCAGCACGCCGCCCACTCCGAGCGTCGTCGCCTTGGTCGGCGCGTGCAGTCGCTGCATGCTGTCGGGCAGCTTGATAAGGCCGAAAGAGCCGACCAGCCCGAAGACGCCGGCGACGACCAGGAAGAAACTGATGGTGATTTCGGCGATCAGGGACATGCGGGCCTCACTCGATGATGTCGCCGCGCAGGACGAAGCGGCAGTAGGCGACGGTAGACACGAAGCCGACCATGGCGACCAGCATCGCGGCCTCGTAATACATGGCCGTGCCGCGGTAGATGCCGTAAAGGATCAGCAGCGCGATGGCATTGATGACCATGGTGTCCAGCGCGAGGATGCGATCGGCGGCATCGGGACCGGTGCTGATGCGCCAGAGGTTGAACAGCAGGCCCAGGCCGAAACTTCCGAAGGCAAAGACAAGCGCGGCGGTCATCATTGGAAAATCTCCATCAGGCGGCGTTCGTAGCGAAGCTTGATCTGGTCGCGCACGGCGTCCGGGTCATCGGTGTGCAGGCAGTGGACGAGGATCGCCCCGGCATCGGCCGACAGCGAGGCCGATACGGTGCCCGGCGTCATGGTGATGGTCCCGGCCAGCACAGTGATCGCCTCGGCCGAGGTCAGTTGCAGCGGCACGGTGATCCAGCGTGACGTGATGGCGTCGTTGCGCTTGAACAGGATGATCAGGGCCACCTGGATGTTGGCGACCACGATGTCCCAGAGCACGACAAGGACGTACTCCATGACACGGAGGGGCCGGCGGATTCGGGGCCGGTCGGGCCAGTAGGGCGAGGTCAGCAGCGGCACGACCAATCCGAAGATGCTGCCCAGGATCAGGTTGCCCAGGGTCACGGTGTTGACCAGGCCCAGCCAGACGAGGACCAGCGTGAGGCTCAGCAGTGGATGCGGAAGAAGACGCGACACCATGGATCAGGACCCTCCGCGTGTGCTCAGCACGGCGCCGACATAGCCCGCCCGGTCGAAGATCTGGCCGCTTGTGGCCTCGAGGTAGCCGGCCAGCGGCCCAGCAAAGACCGCCAGCGCCCCGAGTAGGCCGACAGTGACGACGACCGGAGCCACCTGCAGGGGCCCTGCCGGCCTCGGCGCGGGCGCGTCTGGGCCGTCGCCGGGCGCGGCCAGGGCCGTGGATTTCCAGAACAGGGCGCTGCCCGCGCGGGCAAAGCCCACGATTGTCACCAATGACCCCACCAGGATCGCCGCCCAGGCCCAGCCGATCACGCCGGGCGCGCGCAGCGCGTCCAGGACCAGCAGCTTGCCCAGAAAGCCCGACAAGGGGGGCATCCCCGCCATTGCGACGGCGGCGGCGAAGAAGAGCGCGGCCATCAGCCCGTTTTGTGCGATCGCCGGACGGGTCGCCAGGGTGTCATTGCCGCCGCGTTGCGCCATCACGAGGTCGGCCACCAGGAACAGCGCGGCGGCGGCAAAGGTCGAATGCACCAGGTAATAGAGCCCCGCTGTCAGCGCCGCGGGGACGAAGGCCGCGACCGCCAGCATCAGCGTGCCCATGGACCCCAGCACCGAAAAGGCGATCAGCGGGCGCAACCGCCGCGCGCCCAGCACCCCCGCGGCCCCTATGGCCACCGTCACGACCGCCGCCGGAAACAGCCAGTCCCCGGCCAGGCCCTCGGTCGCCTCGGCGCCGGGGCCAAAGACGGTGGTGTGCACGCGGATGATGGAATAGGCGCCGACCTTGGTCATGATGGCGAACAGTGCCGCGACCGGCGCGGGCGCGTTGGAATAGGCCCCCGGCAGCCAGAATTGCACCGGGAACACCGCAGCCTTCACCGCGAAGACAACCAGCAGCAGCATCATGGCCAGGCGGACCAGCGCGGCCTCCTCCAGGGGGATTTGGGGCACCTTCTGGGCAAGGTCGGCGATGTTGAGCGTGCCTGTGGTGGCGTAGACAACCCCGAGCGCGAACAGGAACAGCGTCGAACCCGCCAGGTTTATGACGACGTACTGCAAGCCCGCGCGCATCCGATCGCGCCCGCCGCCGTGGATCATCAGTCCGTAAGAGGCGATGAGCAGGATCTCGAAGAAGACGAACAGGTTGAAGATGTCGCCGGTCAGGAAGGCCCCGCAAATACCCATGAGCTGGAACTGGAACAGGGCGTGGAAATGGCGGCCGCGCGCGTCCCAGCCCGTCGCCGTGGCATGGGTCAGCACGATCAGCGCCAGCACGGCGGTCAAGAGCACCATGAGCGCCGAGAGCCGGTCCAGCACCAGCACGATCCCGAAGGGCGCGGGCCAGTCGCCCAGGCGGTAGACCTCGGTGTCGCCGCCCGCGGCCTGCACCACCAGCCCCAGCGCGATGGTCAGCACGGCCAGCGTTCCGGCCAGCGAAAAGACCCGCGCCAGGCGGATGTCGTGGCGCATGACAAAGCCGATGATGGGGGCGAGAAGCGCCGGCAGGATGACCGGCGCGATGATCCAGTGGCTCATTTCGCGTCCTCTCCGCCGTCGTCGCCGGGCATCGGGGCATTCTCGGACCGGCCCAGGTCGATCCGGTCGCTGTCGGATTCCAGGAAGGCCCCGAGCGTCACCATGACGAGCACCGCGGTCATCCCGAAGGAAATCACGATGGCCGTCAGCACCAGCGCCTGTGGCAGTGGGTCGGTATAGCTGGCGGCACCGTAGGGTGACAGGATCGGCGGCATATCGGTGGTCAGCTTGCCCGCAGCAAACAGGAACACGTTGACCGCGTAGGACAGCAGCGCCAGCCCCAGGATCACCGGGAAGGCGCGCAGGCGCAGCACCAGGTAAACCCCGGCAGATGTCAGCACGCCCACGGCGCTGGCGACGATCATTTCCATGTCAGGCCTCCTCCTCGCGCGTGTCGGCGCGCACGACTGGGTCGTAATCCATCGGCTCCAGGTTGACGGTCTCGCCGGCGTGGCGGGCCAGCCGCGACAGGCTGTAGAGCATCAGCATCACCGCCCCCAGCACGGTCAGGAAGACGCCCAGGTCGAAGGCCATGGCCGTGGCCAGCTCGAACTCCTCGATGGGGGGCCAGTGGACATAGCCGAAGGCGCTGGTCAGGAAGGGCTTGCCCGCCAGCCAGGCCCCCGCACCGGTCAACCCGGCGATCAGCACGCCCCAGCCGATCATGGTGTGATACTTGATCCGCTGGCGGTTCTGCGTCCAGGCAAAGCCCGAGGCCATGTACTGCATCAGCAGCGCGATCGAGACCACCAGCCCCGCGACGAAGCCGCCGCCGGGCTGGTTGTGGCCGCGCAGGAAGATGTAGATGCCGACCATCAGCGCGATCGGCATCATCACGCGGGTGGCGACCACCATCATCAGCGGGTGCCGGTCGCGCGAGCGGTCCCGCGACAGTTCCATGTTGCGCAACCGCCGCGCGGC
The DNA here is from genome assembly GCF_047086965.1 of Roseovarius halophilus (ex Wu et al. 2025). Classification (NCBI taxonomy): domain Bacteria; kingdom Pseudomonadati; phylum Pseudomonadota; class Alphaproteobacteria; order Rhodobacterales; family Roseobacteraceae; genus Roseovarius; species Roseovarius halophilus (ex Wu et al. 2025). The sequence goes on from NZ_JBKOTX010000008.1 coordinate 9,081, forward strand.
GGGGCCGTTCAGCAGGGTTTCCATGACCGCGTAGATGATCAGCCCGGCGATGCCCAGAACGATGATCTCGCCGTAGGTGTCGTAGCCGCGGAAATCCACCAGGATGACGTTGACGACATTGGTGCCGCCGCCGCCTTCGTAGGAATTGGCCAGGTGGTAGCCCGAGATCGTGTCGACGTCACGCCGCATGAAGGTATGCGCCACAGCCGCCACGGCTCCGCCCGCGGTCAGGGCGATGGCCCCGTCGCGCAGGCGCAGGCCGGTGCCACTCTCGGCCGGGGTTTGTTTGGGCAGGAAGTGCAGCGCGATCAGCAGCAGCATGATGGTGACCGTCTCGACCGAGATCTGGGTCAGCGCCAGGTCCGGGGCAGACAGGAAGACGAAGCCCGAGGCGATCATCAGCCCGATCACCCCGATCAGCACGAGCGCACGGAACCGGTGGCGGTGCATCACCACGACCGAGGCGGTGGCGACAATCAGCAACAGCCACCCGACCCAGACAACCGGGTCCACGGGCAGCGGGGGTCGGTTCGCCGGGGCCAGGCCGCCGCCCGTGAAGGCCACCAGCCCCAGCGCCACCGAGGCCACCACCAGAATGGCCAGATAGCGGCTGATCTGTCCGGTGAACAGGTGATCGGTCACACGGCGGGCCAGGCCCACCACGGCACCGACCAGCGCGTCGAAGATCACCTTGGCCTCGGGGCGCGGCGCGGCAATCCAGGCGCGGTCCAGCGGACGGTGCAACAAAAGCAGGACCGCGCCGCCGATCACGGCAACCACCGACATGTAAAGCGCCGGGGTCAGCCCGTGCCAGAGTTTCAGGTGCGCCTGCTGTTGCGCGCCGGTGACGGCCCCGGCGGCGACATTGACCAGCGGCTCGGCCAGGTGCGGCAGCACGCCGATGACCACCACCGGCACGCAGAGCAGCGCCGGCGCGGCCCACATGCCGAAGGGCGGGTCATGCGGCTTGGCCGGATAATCGTCGCGCACCGGCCCGCCGAAGACATGGAAGATGAAGCGCAGCGAATAGGCCACTGAGAACAACGCCCCCAGCGTCGCCAGCGCGGGCACGATCCAGGGGGTGTCCCACCAGACCGTATGCGCGGCCTCTTCCAGCATCTTTTCCTTGGAAATGAATCCGTTGAACAGGGGAATCCCGGCCATGGACAGCGCCGCGACGGTGCCGATGACGGTCGTGACCGGCATGAGTTTGGCCAGCCCGCCCAGCCGCTTGATGTCGCGGGTATGCGCCTCGTGATCGACGATCCCGGCGGTCATGAAAAGCGCGGCCTTGAACGTCAGGTGGTTGATGATGTGAAAAGTTGCGGCGATGGCCGCCGCCTCGGTGCCGAAGCCCAGCAACATGGTCAACAGACCAAGGTGCGACACCGTCGAGAAGGCCAGAAGCGCCTTGAGGTCGTCCTTGAACAGCGCGATCACCGCGCCCAGCACCATGGTGATGAGGCCCACGGTCGCCACGATGTAGAACCAGGCCTCGGTTCCCGCCAGGGCGGGCCACATGCGCGCCAGCAGGAAGACCCCCGCCTTCACCATGGTGGCCGAGTGCAGGTAGGCCGAGACCGGCGTCGGCGCGGCCATGGCGTGCGGCAGCCAGAAATGAAAGGGGAACTGCGCCGACTTGGTGAAGGCCCCCAGCAGGATCAGGATCAGCGCGGGCATGTACCAATCATGCGCCTTGATCTGGTCACCCGCGGCGAGGATGTCGGTCAGGTTGTAGCTGCCCACGATATTGCCTAGGATCAGCATCCCACCGATCATGGCCAGCCCGCCCGCGCCGGTCACGGCCAGCGCCATGCGCGCGCCCTGCCGGCCCTCGGGCAGGTGCTTCCAGTAGCCGATCAGCAGGAAGGACGACAGCGATGTCAACTCCCAGAAGATCAGCAGAAGAAGGATGTTGTCGGACAGCACGATGCCCAGCATCGCGCCCTGGAACAGCAGAAGGTAGGTATAGAACTGCCCCATCGGGTCCTCGCCCGACAGGTAGAACCGCGCGTAAAGCGTGATCAGCAGCCCGACGCCAAGGATCATGCCCGCGAACAGCAGACCCAGCCCGTCAAGAAAGAACGAGGCCGACAACCCGAGCTGCGGCAGCCATTGCAACTCGTACTGAATCACCTCGCCGCGCATGACCTCCGGGGCCAGCACGATCAGCATGGTCAGCGCCAGGGCCGTGGGAATCGCCGTGAAGCTGGCACAGGCGGTGCGCCCCGCCCGGATCATCAGCCCCGGGATCAACGCCCCGGCAAAGGGCAAAAGGGCGATGATGATCAGAAATACGTTTCCATCGCTCATCCGTTCGTCCGCCCCCTGCGCGCTGTCCAATGCCCCGAGATATGCGTCAATCGCGACGCCGATGCAATTGAATCCCGACGAAAACAGTCACCGCCCCTACGGGGCCCGAAACGGTGCTCAGGGGCGCCAGGACAGGAAGTTGGCGATCATGCGCAGGCCGGTGGCCTGGCTCTTTTCCGGGTGGAACTGGGTGCCGACGATGGTGTCTCGGCCGACGACGGCCGTCACCGGGCCCCCATAGTCCACATGGGCGATCAGATGGGCGGGATCGGCGGCCCGCATGGCCCAGCCATGGACAAAATAGGCGTGGTCGCCGTGCTCCAGTCCGGCCAGAACCGGATGCGTGCGGTCCACTACCAGATCGTTCCAGCCCATGTGCGGTACGGGCAGGGCGGGGTCGTCGGGGGTGATCCGGCAAATCTCGCCCGGGATCCAGCCAAAGCCGGGGGTCTGCTGGTATTCATGCCCCAGGCTGGCCAGCATCTGCATCCCGACGCAGATGCCCAGGAAGGGCACGGCGCGGGTCTCGACCGCCTCTGTCACCGCCTCGGCCATGCCCGACAGCCCGAAAAGCTGGTCGCGGCAATGGGGAAAGGCCCCGTCGCCGGGCAGCACCACGCGGTCGGCGCGGCGCACCTGGTCGGGGTCCGAGGTGACGATCACCTCGCCCGCGTCAACCTCGCGCGCCATGCGCTCGAAGGCCTTTTGCGCCGAGTGCAGGTTTCCGCTGTCATAGTCGATCAGAACCGTGGTCACAGGGCACCTTTCGTCGAGGGAATGGCGTCCGCCTTGCGCGGGTCTGTTTCAAGCGCCTGCCGCAAGGCACGCGCCACCGCCTTGAAGGCGGCCTCGGTGATGTGGTGGCTGTTGAAGCCGTGCAGCCGGTCGATGTGCAGCGTGATGCCGCCATGGGTCGCCAGCGCCTGGAAGAACTCGCGCACCAGCTCGCTGTCGAAGGTGCCGATCTTCGCAGTCGGCAGGTCCAGGTTGCAGATCAGGTAGGACCGGCCGGACAGGTCCAGCGCGCAGCGCACCTGCGCGTCGTCCATGGCCAGGTGGCATTCCCCGTAGCGCGTGATGCCACGCTTGTCGCCCAGCGCCTGCACCAGCGCCTGGCCCAGGGCGATGCCGCAGTCCTCGACGGTGTGGTGATCGTCGATGTGCAGATCGCCCGTCGCGCGCAGGGTCATGTCGATCAGCGCGTGGCGCGAGAGCTGGTCGAGCATGTGGTCGAAAAAGCCCACGCCGGTCTGGTTGTCATAGGTCCCGCTGCCGTCGAGGTCGATCTCGACGGTGATCTCGGTCTCGGCGGTCTTTCGGCTGATGGTGGCCTTGCGCATGGGATCTGTCCTTCGTGCCTGTCAGGCGGCTTATAGGGGGCCGCGCAGGTGGCGCCAAGCACCCGATGACAGCAAGGCCGCAGGGGTGGCGCCCATGCCGCAGGCGATTGCCCTTGGCGCAGGACCGTGCCAGCCTGCGCGAAAACCCGAAGGACCCCCGCCATGACAACCTGCGTCTTCGTCCAGATCCGCTGCCGCCCCGGCACGACCTACCGCGTGGCCGATGCCATCGCGCTCAAGGAAATCCACTCCGAGCTCTATTCGACCTCGGGCGAGTGGGACCTGCTGATGAAGCTCTACGTCCCCGAGAATGCGGACGTGGGCCATTACATCAACGAGAACCTGCTCGACATCGACGGGATCGAGCGCAGCCTGACCACCCTGACCTTCAAGGCCTTCTGATGCTGCCCGACGGCTATGCGGATGTGCCGCCGCGCAAGCTGGCCGCCGTGGTCACGCATCTGCAGATGTCCGCGCCGCCCGAGCCGCGCCCGGTTCCGGCGGTCGCCGCCGAGCTGGTGGCCCATGCCACCCCCGACCCCGCGTGGTATCGCGCCCTTTTCACTTGCGTCGGGCGGGACTGGCTGTGGTTCTCGCGGCTGGGGATGGCGGACGCGGCGCTGACGGCCATCCTGCACGACCCGCGGGTCGAGGTCTTTTCCCTGCGGCAGGCAGGCCGCGATCTCGGCCTGCTGGAGCTGGACTTCCGCGTCGCCGGTGAATGTGAACTGGCCTATTTCGGATTGGCGGCAGAGATGCGGGGGCAGGGGGCCGGGCGCTGGCTGATGGCGCAGGCGCTGGCCCGCGCCTGGTCGGCGCCGATCGGGCGGTTCCACGTCCATACCTGCACCCTGGACAGCCCCGCCGCGCTGGACTTCTACATCCGCTCAGGCTTCACGCCCTATCGCCGCCAGGTCGAGGTGGCCGATGACCCGCGCCTGTCGGGGCAGTTGCCGCGCGAGGCCGCGCCGCAGGTGCCGATCCTGTAGGGCGTCCTGTCCAGCTCAGGCCAGGAAGGCCGTCAGCGTTGCGCGCAGCGCGTCCCAGTCGGTGAATTCGTGTTCCGCCGCCTCGGCGTCGAAATCCTTGCCCTTGAGCACCACGTGCTGGACCACCTGCGCGGCGAAATAGTCATATTTGGGCATCTGCACGGCCCCCGCGACAATGGCGCTGGCATCCGGGGTAAAACCGGTGCGCATCTGCAACTCGGTGACGTAGTCCTGCGCCTCGGCCCGGCCCTCGGGGAAGGCGGCGTTCATGCTGACCGAAAGCAGCAGCGTCTTGCAATGCCCGAGGTCGCCCTTGCCGGTGGTCAGGAAGATCTCGAATTCCTGCGGGTGCCGCCGTTCATGGACCGGGGCGGCCAGGATCACCCTCTCGGCATCCTCCAGCGGCACCGCGACCATGGGATCGGACAGGTCGATCAGTCGGGGCGTAACGCCACCCTCGCGCACCACCTGGACGGCGAAATCGGCGATCTTGCGAGACTGCCCCTCGAAAGACTGAAACAGGATGGGGACGGTCATGGCACACCTCACCGTCGGTTACGCCCGCGACAGCGGGCCCAACGCGTCTTGGTTCAAGCCTAGCGCGAATGACCATCACCGGGCAAGCGCCGCGTCGCGCACTCCTCCTGGGTGCACCTAACTCTTTCCCGGGAAGGACCGATTGGAGCGGGTGATGAGATTCGAACTCACGACCCTTACCTTGGCAAGGTAATGCTCTACCCCTGAGCTACACCCGCGTCCTGTCGGTGGGGTGTGATTTAGGAAAACTGGCGCGGGGCTGCAAGCGGAAAATGCCGCGCCCCGGCCAAAAATTTCCCACACCGCACGGCTCGCCTCGCCATGTGCAAAGGGGCGGCCACCTGAGTGACCGCCCCCGCTGCGGGAATGCAGACCGCGTCGCCCGGACTTAGTTGAAGTTATAGACCAGCGAGACGCCGAAGGTGTTGTCAGTGTCATCCTTCCCCGGTTCGGGGTCGGTGTGATACTCGGTCACGACGCTGGTGCGCAGGGCCAGGGTCTCGGTCATGTTCACGTTCATGCCGAGGTCGTTGTAGACCACGGTGTCCGAGTCCGAGCCGATGATGTCGGTGTCATTGGTCACGGCCAGCGTGGGCGTCAGCTGGTTGTAGTAGTCCGAGGAGACCGCCAGCGCGCCCTCTTCGAGGTCGTCGGCGCTGTTCAGCTCGGCCACGCGGTAGCCGACGCCGGCCTGCACCGACCATTGTGTGCTTGCCGTGTCGAAGACGCGGTAGCCGACACCGGCGCCCAGGAAGTTGTCGCTGGTGTCGAAGGGCAGGCTTTCGACATTGCCCTGCAGCTTGGCGAAGCCGTAATAGTCACGCGCGAAATCGCGGGTGTATTGCAGCTTGTAGAGCAGGCTGTCCTCGTCGGTGACGCCCTCGTTCTCGGAGAACTGGTAGGACAGCTGCAGCTCATAGCCGTTGGTGCCGTCGAAGTAGCCCATGTCGGCGCCGAGGCCGAGCGAGGCGGTGTCGGTATTGCCGCTGGTGGCAGAGCCCTGCAACGAGAAGCTGCCGTCAAAGCCGATGGCGCGGCCCTCGTTGCCGAACTGCGGGGTGTCGCGCTCGAAATCGTCCTCGATGTCCTCGTTGAGGTCTTCGATGCGGTTCTCTGCGCCCGAGGCGTCGAGTGCCGACTGGGCCAGCGCTGCGGTGGACGTGGCGCCCGCCATTGCGAGGGCCAGGATGAATGTCTTGTACATGCTCATGTCCTTTGGGTTCCAAGCATTTCGCTTGGGGGCCGGGCATCGCGCCCGGGTGTTCCGTTTCATGGTGGGGATTGCTCACCTGCGCGTCACCTATGACCCGCACCCACCTGCAAAAAGGGGGAGACCGGCAGACAGATGTCCCCTGAGCGGTGAATAGCCGAGGCTGCGGGGAAATCCGCTGACACAGCGGAAATCACCTTTGAAACAGGCGCGTTGCCGCCGTCAGGCGACGGCTGCCCAAGGCGCGCGGGATGGCTGGCCGCGGTGCTGCGCGGCCGGCTGTCGCCTCACTCGAACTCGATCAGTAGATCCTTGGCGTCGATCTGGCCGCCGGGCTGGACATGGACAGCCTTGATGACCCCGTCGCGTTCGGCGTGCAGGCCGGTTTCCATTTTCATCGCCTCGATGGTCAGCAGCATGTCGCCCTCGCGGACCTTTTGGCCGGCCTGGACGACGACGCTGGCCACCACGCCGGGCATGGGCGCGCCCAGATGGGCGGGGTTGCCGGCCTCGGCCTTGGGGCGCTGCTGGTTGTCGCCCTTGACCCGGCGGTTGGGCACCCGGATCGTGCGGGGCTGGCCGTTGAGCTCGAAGAAGACCTTCATGTCGCCGTTCTCGTCGGTCTCGCCGATGGCCTGAAGGCGGATTTCCAGCGTCTTGCCGGGGTCGATCTCGGCGCTGATCTCGTGGCCCTGGTCCATGCCGTAGAAGAAGGTCGAGGTTGGCAGGCAGCGCACCGGGCCGTAGGTCTCGTGCCGGGTGGCGTAATCGGTGAAGACCTTGGGATACATCAGGTATCCGTTGAGATCCTCGTCGTCGATCTCGATGCCGCCCAGCTTTTCGCTGGCCTCCTTGCGCACCGCCTCCAGGTCCACCGGCGTCAGGTACTTGCCGGGGCGCTCCAGGTTGGGTTTGTCCTCCTTGAGCACCTTGCGCACGATGGCTTCGGGGAAACCGCCCGGGGGCTGGCCCAGGTTGCCGCGCATCATGTCGATCACGCTGTCGGGGAACGAGACATCCACCGCGGGGTCCTCGACCTGCGCGCGGGTCAGGCCCTGGCTGACCATCATCAGCGCCATGTCGCCGACCACCTTCGATGACGGCGTGACCTTCACGATATCGCCGAACATCATGTTCACATCCGCATAGGCCTGCGCCACCTCGTGCCAGCGTTCCTCCAACCCGAGGCTGCGCGCCTGCGCCTTGAGGTTGGTGAACTGCCCGCCGGGCATCTCGTGCAGGTAGACCTCCGAGGCCGGGGCCTGCAGGCCGGATTCAAAGGCGGCGTAATGCGCCCGCACGGTTTCCCAGTAGTTGGAAATCTCGCGGATGGCGGCGATATCCAGGCCGGTCTCGCGGTCGGTATGGCGCAGCGCCTCGACGACCGAACCCAGGGTGGGCTGCGAGGTATTGCCCGAGAAACTGTCCATCGCTGCGTCGATGATGTCCACGCCCGCATCCGAGGCCGCCAGCACCGTGGCGATGGCCGCGCCGCTGGTGTCATGGGTGTGGAAATGGATCGGGATGCTGATCTCGTCTTTCAGGGCCCGGATCAGAGCCCCGGCTGACGAGGCCTTGAGCAGCCCGGCCATGTCCTTGAGGCCCAGCATGTGCGCCCCGGCCTGTTCCAGGTCCTTGGCCATGCCGACATAGTATTTCAGGTCGTACTTGGCGCGGTCGGGGTCGAGGATATCGCCGGTATAGCAGATCGTGCCCTCGCAGATCTTGCCCGTGTCCTGCACCGCGTCCATGGCCACGCGCATGTTCTCGACCCAGTTGAGGCTGTCGAAGACGCGGAAGACATCGACGCCCGTTTCGGCGGCCTGGCGGACGAATTCCTGCACCACGTTGTCGGGATAGTTGGTGTAACCCACGCCATTCGAGGCACGCAGCAGCATCTGCGTCAGGATGTTGGGCATCTTGGCGCGGATGTCGCGCAGCCGTTGCCAGGGGCATTCCTGCAAGAAGCGATAGGCCACATCGAACGTCGCCCCGCCCCAGCATTCCACCGAGAACAAACCCGGCATCTTGGCGGCATAGCTGGGGGCCGCGTTGATCATGTCGATGGACCGCATCCGGGTTGCCAGCAGCGACTGGTGCCCGTCGCGCATGGTGGTGTCGGTGATCAGCAGCTGCGGCTGGTCCTGCACCCATTTCGCCAGCGCCGCGGGGCCGTTGCGGTCGAGGATCTGGCGTGTCCCGTCAGGCACCGTATCGGCCGACCGCACGGGCGGTTTCGGTGTGATCGCCGCCGGCCCCGGCGTCGGGCGGCCGGCGGTTTCGGGGTGCCCGTTCACGGTGATGTCCGCGATATAGGTCAGCAGCTTGGTCGCCCGGTCCCGGCGCGGCTTGAAATCGAACAGTTCCTCGGTCTCGTCGATGAAGCGGGTCGAGTATTCGTTGTTCAGGAACGTCGGGTGGCGCAGCAGGTTGATGACGAAATCGAGGTTCGTGCTGACGCCGCGGATGCGGAACTCGCGCAGGGCGCGGTCCATCCGGGCGATGGCGGCCTCGGGGGTGGGGGCCCAGGCCGTGACCTTCTCCAACAGGCTGTCATAGTATCGGGTGATGACGGCCCCGGAATAGGCGGTGCCGCCGTCCAGCCGGATGCCCATGCCCGTGGCCCCGCGATAGGCGGTGATGCGGCCGTAATCGGGGATGAAGTTGTTGGCCGGGTCCTCGGTCGTGACCCGGCATTGCAGGGCGTGACCGTCCAGTTTAACGTCATACTGGGTGGCGGTGCCGGTGGCCTCGACCAGGCTCTTGCCCTCGGCGATCATGATCTGGGCGCGGACGATGTCGATGCCCGTGACCTCTTCGGTGACGGTGTGTTCCACCTGCACGCGGGGGTTCACCTCGATGAAGTAGAACTGGCCGGTTTCCATATCCATCAGGAACTCGACCGTGCCGGCGCATTCGTAATTCACATGGGCGCAGACCTTGCGACCCAGGTTGCACAGATCCTCGCGCTGGGCGTCTGTCAGGTAGGGGGCGGGGGCGCGTTCCACGACCTTCTGATTGCGGCGCTGCACCGAACAGTCCCGTTCCCACAGGTGGTAGATCTCGCCGTCCTTGTCGCCGAGAATCTGCACTTCGACGTGGCGGGCGCGGGTGATCATCTTTTCCAGATAGCCCGCGCCGTTGCCGAAGGCGGCCTCGGCCTCGCGGCGGCCCTCCAGCACCTTTTCCTCCAACTCGTCCTCGGAATTGATCGCGCGCATCCCGCGGCCGCCGCCACCCCAGCTGGCCTTGAGCATGATCGGAAAACCGATCTCGGCGGCGGCCTTGCGGGTCGCGTCCATGTCATCGCCCAGCACATCAGAGGCGGGCACGACCGGCACGCCGGCCTCGATGGCCACGCGCCGCGCGCTGGCCTTGTCGCCCAGGGCGCGCATGGTCTCGGCGCGCGGGCCAATGAAGGTGATCCCCGCCTCGGCGCAGGCATCCACGAAATCGGGGTTCTCCGACAGCAGGCCATAGCCGGGATGGATTGCGTCGGCGCCGCTGGCCTTGGCCACGCGCAGGATTTCCTCGATGGACAGATAGGCCTGCACCGGGCCCAGCCCCTCGCCCACGCGGTAAGCCTCGTCCGCCTTGAAGCGGTGCAGGCTCAGCTTGTCCTCTTCGGCGTAGACGGCGACGGTGCGCTTGCCCATCTCGTTGGCGGCCCGCATGATGCGGATGGCAATCTCGCCGCGGTTGGCGACAAGGATCTTCTGGAAATCGGCCACGGGTCAGGCTCCCCTGTTTGCAGTTGCAGCAATCTATGAAGATTTCGAGACGGGTGTAAACAGCGGAGAACTGGGTAGCCGTTAGCGATAACGTCGCGGGAAGATCAAGTTCAGGAACAATTGGGGAACGGTCCTTCCCCCTCTTGGCGAGTCGCGTTAGGTTGCCGCGCATGAGCAGTTTTTCCGACGATGACGCCTTCGAGGCCGCCGTGCCGCTGAGCCAGCGCGCCATGGCGCGGCCCGCCGCCCCCTACCTTGAGGGCCTCAACCCCGCCCAGCGTGAAGCGGTCGAGGCGCTGGACGGCCCCGTGCTGATGCTGGCGGGGGCGGGCACCGGCAAGACCAAGGCGCTGACCTGCCGCATCGCGCATCTGCTGACCACCGGCAAGGCGCGGCCCAATGAAATCCTCTCGGTGACCTTCACCAACAAGGCCGCGCGCGAGATGAAAAGCCGCATCGGCGCGCTGATGGGCGAGACGATCGAGGGAATGCCCTGGCTGGGCACCTTCCACGCGATCTGCGTCAAGCTGCTGCGCCGCCACGCCGAACTGGTGGGGCTGAAATCCAACTTCACCATCCTCGACAGCGACGACCAGAAACGCCTGCTCAAGCAACTGGTCGCGGCCGAGAACATCGACGACAAGCGCTGGCCACCGCGTATGCTGGCCGGCATCATCGACGGCTGGAAGAACAAGGCCTGGACACCCGAGACCGTGCCGGTGGCCGAAACCGCCGCCTACGACGGGCGCGGCGTGCCGCTCTATGCCGCCTACCAGCGCCGCCTGAAGGAGTTGAACGCTGTCGATTTCGGCGACCTGCTGTTGCACATGGTCACGATCTTTCAGGATCACCCGGACGTGCTGGCGCAGTACCAGCGCTGGTTCAAGTACATCCTGGTCGACGAATACCAGGACACCAACGTCGCGCAGTATCTCTGGCTGCGTCTGCTGGCGCAGGGGCACAGGAATGTCTGCTGTGTGGGCGACGACGACCAGTCGATCTATGGCTGGCGCGGGGCCGAAGTGGGCAACATCCTGAAATTCGAAGCTGATTTTCCCGGCGCTACGGTGGTGCGGCTGGAACAGAACTATCGCTCGACCGGGCATATCCTGGGCGCGGCCAGCGGCGTGATCGCGGCCAACAAGGGGCGGCTGGGCAAGGAACTTTTCACCGCCGCGGGCGAGGGCGAGAAGGTCCGCCTGATCGGCCATTGGGATGGCGAGGAAGAGGCCCGCTGGATCGGGGACGAGATCGAGGCGATGCAGCGCGGTACGCGCGGGCGTGCCCCTATGGGCCTTGATTCCATGGCCATCCTCGTGCGCGCCAGCCACCAGATGCGCGCCTTCGAGGACCGATTCCTGACCATCGGCTTGCCATATCGCGTGATCGGCGGGCCGCGGTTCTACGAACGCCAAGAGATTCGCGATGCCATGGCCTATTTCCGCCTGGCCGTATCCCTCGACGACGACCTGGCCTTCGAACGGATCGTCAACACGCCCAAGCGCGGCCTTGGCGACAAGGCGGTGCAGACCATCCAGCGCACTGCGCGCGACAATGGCGTCAGCCTGGTCGAGGGCGCGCGGCACTGCGTGCAGGGGCAGATGATCAAGGGCAAGGGCGGCGGTGCGCTGGCCGGGCTGGTTCAGGGGCTGGACCGCTGGCACCGCCAGCTGCGCGCGGAGACCGACAGCCATGTCGAGCTGGCGCAGGTGATCCTCGATGAATCGGGCTACACGGCCATGTGGCAGAACGACCGCACGCCTGAGGCCCCGGGTCGGCTGGAAAACCTCAAGGAACTGGTCGAGGCGCTGGAGCAGTTCGAGAACCTGCAAGGGTTCCTCGAACACGTCAGCCTGATCATGGACAACGAAAGCCAAGAGACCGAGGAGAAGGTCACCATCATGACCCTGCACGGCGCCAAGGGGCTGGAGTTTCCCGCGGTCTTCCTGCCGGGTTGGGAGGATGGGTTGTTCCCCTCGCAACGCTCCATGGACGAAAGCGGCCTCAAGGGCCTGGAGGAGGAACGCCGCCTGGCCTACGTCGGCATCACCCGCGCCGAGGAGGTCTGCACCATTTCGTTTGTCGGCAACCGCCGGGTCTATGGTCAGTGGCAAAGCCAGATGCCCAGCCGGTTCATCGACGAACTGCCCGAGGATCACGTCGAGGTGCTCAACCCGCCGGGGCTCTACGGCAGCACGGGCGGGGGCATGGACCTGCCGCAGTCCGACCTGCCCGACCGGGCGGCCAATGCCGATGCCTATGAGTCGCCCGGCTGGCGGCGCATGCAGGCCCGCCGCGACCGACGGCCCGTGTCCCAACCCGCCGAGGCCCGCGGCCTGGTGATCGACGCGCAGGCGGTGCCCGCCTTCAGCGTTGGCGACCGCGTCTTTCACCAGAAGTTCGGCTATGGCGAGGTCATGGAGATCGAGGGCGACAAGTTGTTGATCGAGTTTGACAAGGCCGGGGCCAAGCGCCTGGTCGGCAAGTTCGTCGTCGCCGCAGGGCAGGCGGATGGCGTGCCGTTTTAGGCGGTCACCCGCGGCTGAACAGATCGGCCAGGATCGGCACCAGCGTCAGGACCAGCAGCGCGGCCATGGTCCAGTTGAACAGCCGCAGCCGCGCCGGGTTCGACAACCAGCGGCGCACCTGAGTACCGCCCAAGATCCAGGTGTTCACGCAGAGGATGTTCGAGGCGATGAAGATCGCCGCCACCAGCACCGCGCCGGTCCAGCCGCCGTCGGGCGGGGCATAGGTGGTCTGGGCGGTTAGCCCCATGTAGATCGCCTTGGGATTGACCCACTGGAAGGCCGCCGCCTGCAGGAAGGTCAGCGGGCGGCCCCCGGCCTTGGCCCGCTCCGGCGGGGCGGCATGGGCGATCTTCCAGGCCAGCACCAGAAGGTAGGCGGCGCAGGGCAGGGTCAGAAGCGTCCTGGCCTGCGGGTAGGCCTCGAACACCCGCGCCAGGCCAAGGCCCAGCACCAGCACCATGAAGCCGTGGCCCAGGCTGACCCCCAGCAGGTGCGGCACGGTCCGCCGCCAGCCGAAATTCGCCCCCGAGGCCATGAGCATCAGGTTGTTCGGCCCCGGCGTGATCGAGGCGACGACGGCAAAGGTGACGAAGGCGGTGAACAGCTCGAGGGTCATGGCGCACAAGATGCGCTGTATCCCGCAGAATGAAATTTCATTCATGTGAGTTTTTTGCCAAGATGAACAACGCATGACTGATCTTGACGATAACAACCGCAGGATATTGCGGGCCCTTTCGACGGATGGGCGCATGTCGAATCTCGACTTGGCCGCGCGGGTGGGCCTGTCGCCCTCGGCCTGCCTGCGCCGGGTGCAGGCGCTTGAACGGCGCGGCGTGATCCGCGGCTATCGTGCCCGGCTGGACCCGGCCCAGACCGGGCGCGGCTTCGTCGTCTATGTCACCGTCGGCTTGTCCGAGCATTCCAAGGCCGCGCAGGAGGGGTTCGAGGAGGCCATGGCCAGCGCCCCCGAGGTGCGTGAGTGCCACAACATCGCCGGGGCCTTCGAATACCTGTTGCGGGTCGAAACGGCGGACCTGGCCGCGTACAAGGCCTTTCACACCGACCATCTGGGCACCGTGCCCCATGTCCGGGCCATCACCAGTCACATGGTCATGGGCACCTCGAAGGACGAGCGCGGCTGACCCGATGACGCGCGGGGCGCATCCTGATCCGTCGGCCGGTGCCACCCGCGGCTCGCGGACAGATGGCACGGCGGCGCCGAGGAACGCTTTCCCGTTGCGCCGGGGCCGGGATGTGATTGTAATTCCGCGCGCGAAAGCAGATATCCGGGGGCAGGCTACCGGAAAGGACCAGATGCGGCCCGAGGACGAAAAACGACGCAGACCCTCCCTGTCGCTGCCGATCCTGCGCATCTCCCGCAGCCAGCACGACGCCGGGACGCTGACCGTTGGCACCCTCCTGGCCGCGCTGGGCGAGGCTTCCTTCGGCTGGGCCATCGTGGTCTTTTCGCTGCTGACCTTCCTGCCCCTGCCACCGGGGTCATCGCTCATCACGGCGCTGCCGTTGCTGGTCATCACCGGACAGATGCTGGTGGGCTTTCGCTACGTCCGGTTGCCGCGCATGCTGGCGCGCAAGCCCCTTGATCCGTACAAACTGCGCCGCGCCGTGCTGCGGTTGCGCCCGGTGACCCGTCGGCTCGAACGAGTGCTGGTGTCGCGCTACACGCTGATATTCGCGCGCCGCAACCAGCGGCCGCTTGGCCTCCTGCTGTTCGTGGTCGCCTTCGCGCTGTTCCTGCCGGTGCCCTTCAGCGGTTGGTTTCCGGCGGTTTCGCTCTTCATCATCGGGGTCGGCGTGGTCGAACGTGACGGCCTTGTCACCACGATCGGTCTGGTGCTGGGCGCGGCCTCGGTGATCCTGACGCTGTCGCTGCTGGCCTCTTTCGCCCTGGGGGCCGACGCGATGATGGGCTGAGACCGGTCGGACACGATCAAGACAGCGGGGACAAGACTTACGGCAGCTCGACGACCTGGCAAGAGACCCGTCAAGCCAAACGGCGATCCCGCCTCGCAAACGCGGCGCGACCCCGCCCCCGGGCGATGTCATGGTCCCGGATCCGCGCGATGGTCACCGGATCGAGATAATACGGTGCCAATCGTCTGCCGCGTTCGCCGCCATGCGGGTTCATATGCGGACATGGCCCGCGCGTGTCGCGTTCGATCCGGTCCGTAACCGGCGAAGCAGCTCAGCAAAGGCCCGAACCTGGGCCCTAGTGGGACGTCGTCGCCGAGAAGAGTTGGATGATCGCGATCCCGGTCAGGATCAGCGTGATGCCGATGACCGCCGGCAGGTCCAGCGTCTGGCGGAAGACCAGCCAGCCGATCAGCGCGATGAAGAAAATGCCCAGACCCGACCACATGGCATACATGATGCCCACGGGCATGTATTTCAATGTGAGCGAGAGCAGGTAGAAACTAATCGCATAGGCCACCACGACGAGGACCGAGGGCCACAGCCGGGTGAACTGCGCGCTGGCCTGAAGGGCCGAGGTTCCGATGGTCTCGGCGGCGACGGCAAGCATGAGGTAGAGGTAGTGTGAGGGCATCCGGTCAGCGTCCCGTGTAGCGATCATGGCGGTGGTTGGTGGCGATGATGAGGTTGGCGACCACGGCACCGGCCAGCGAGAAGAGCACCAGCCGCGGCGGCATGACGGTGAGGGCGACGACAAAGAGCGTCACGTCGAACATCAGCTGGACATAGCCCGCCCGGAACCCGGTCCGGTCCTGGATCACCAGCCCCAGCACGCCGACGCCGCCGAGCGAGGCGCCGTGGCGGAAGATCGCGATCAGGCCCAGCCCGGTGACGCCGCCGATCAGCAGCGCGCCCAGCACCGGGTCGAGCCGGTCGAACCGGATCAGGGCGGGGAAGGCTTCGGCCATGACCGAGAGCAGGGTGACGCAGATCAGGCTTTTGACCACGAAGACCCGGCCCAGCCGCACCCAGCCCAGCCAGTAGAACGGCAGATTCAGCACAAAAAAGATCGGCCCGAAGGACCAGCCGGTGACATAGGACAGCAGCACCGCTAGCCCGGCCGTCTGGCCGGTGATCAGCCCAAGGTGCGTCAGCATGGTGATGCCGAGGGCGCACATGGCCGTTCCAAGACCGAAGGCCTGCGCATCCTCCAGCGGGGAATGCCGGGTGGTGGGGACGTCCTGCGCCATGGGGACGCGCTAGGCCAAGGGGCGTTTGGTGTCAAAGTGAAAAGGGCCACTCCGGCGTGGCGGCCCCAGGCCCAAGGGGGTGGCGATCAGCCCCCCAGCGCCTTGTTCAGGTTCGTGTCGACCTTTTCAAGAAAGCCTTCGGTCGTCAGCCAGCGCTGGTCGGGGCCGACCAGCAGCGCGAGGTCCTTGGTCATGTCGCCGCTTTCCACGGTGGAGACGACGACCTTTTCGAGGGTCTCGGCAAAGGTCTTGAGGGCGGCGTTGTCGTCGAGCTTGGCCCGGTGCTTGAGCCCGCCCGTCCAGGCGAAGATCGAGGCGATGGAGTTGGTCGAGGTCGCCTCGCCCTTCTGGTGCTGGCGGTAGTGGCGGGTGACCGTGCCATGCGCCGCCTCGGCCTCGACGATCTTGCCATCGGGCGTCATCAGCTGGCTTGTCATCAGGCCCAATGAGCCGAAGCCCTGCGCCACGGTGTCGGATTGCACGTCGCCGTCGTAGTTCTTGCAGGCCCAGACGAAGCCGCCGTTCCACTTCATGGCACAGGCGACCATGTCGTCGATCAGCCGGTGTTCGTACCAGATGCCGGCCGCGTCGAACCTGTCCTTGAACTCGGCGTCGAAGGTCTCCTGAAAGATTTGCAGGAACTGCCCGTCATACTGTTTGAGGATCGTGTTCTTGGTCGAGAGATACAGCGGCCAGTCCATGTTCAGCGCATAGTTCATCGAGGCGCGGGCAAAGTCGCGGATCGAGTCATCGAGGTTGTACATGCCCATGAACACGCCCGAGGACGGGGCGTCATAGACCTCTTCCTCGATCACCGTGCCGTCCGCGCCGACGAATTTCATCGACAGCTTGCCGGGGCCGGGAAACTTCATATCGGTGGCGCGATACTGGTCGCCGAAGGCATGGCGCCCGATCACGATGGGCCGCGTCCAGCCGGGCACGAGCCGCGGCACGTTGCGGCAGATGATGGGCGCGCGGAAGACCACGCCGCCCAGGATGTTGCGAATGGTGCCATTGGGGCTGCGCCACATCTTTTTCAGGCCGAATTCCTCGACCCGGGCCTCGTCGGGCGTGATCGTTGCGCATTTGACCGCCGCGCCGACCTCCTTGGTCTTCTCGGCGGCGTCGATGGTGATCTGGTCCTCGGTGCGGTCGCGCTCTTCAAGCCCGAGATCGTAGTAGAGCAGGTCGATGTCGAGATAGGGCAGGATCAGCTTGTCCTTGATGAAGTGCCAGATGATGCGTGTCATCTCGTCGCCGTCCATCTCGACGATGGGGTTCTCTACCTTGATCTTCGACATGGGACTCTCCTGCATGGGTGTGGGGCTGGGCGGAGGCGCGGCCGCAGGGGCCGCGCCTCAAGCAGTGTAGGCTCAGCCGATGACGGCGTTGAGCGCCGCGCTCGGGCGCATCACCTGCGCCAGCTTTGCGTCATCGTTGCGGTAGTAGCCGCCCGTATCGGCGGGGCTGCCCTGGGCCGCGGCCAGTTCGCCGGTGATCTGCGCCTCGTCCTCGGCCAGCGCCCGGGCGAGCGGCGCGAAGGCGGCGGCCAGTTCGGCGTCGTCGGCCTGGTCGGCCAGCGCCTCGGCCCAGTAGCGCGCGAACCAGTAGTGGCTGTCGCGGTTGTCGGGTCTGCCCACCTTGCGGCTGGGGCTGCGGTCATGGTCGAGCACGCCCTGGGTCGCCACCTCGACCGCCTCGCCCAGCACGCGGGCCTTGGCGTTGCCGCTCTGATCGGCGAGGAACTTGAAGCTTTCGCCCAGGGCGCAGAATTCGCCCAGGGAGTCCCAGCGCAGGTGGTTTTCCTCGTGCAGCTGCTGGACGTGCTTGGGCGCCGAGCCGCCCGCGCCCGTCTCGAACAACCCGCCGCCATTCATCAGCTTGACGATGGACAGCATCTTGGCGCTGGTCGCCAGTTCCAGGATCGGGAACAGGTCGGTCAGGTAATCGCGCAGCACGTTGCCTGTGATGGCGATGGTGTTCTCGCCCTTGGTAATGGTCTCAAGCGAGGCGCGGGTCGCCTCACGCGGGGCCATGATTTCGAATTTGTCTTCCACGCCGGCGGCTTGCAGGATTGGCTTCACGTATTGGATCAACTGGGCATCATGGGCGCGGGTGGCGTCCAGCCAGAAGATCGCGCGGTAGCCGGTCGCGCGCTGCCGGTCGATGGCCAGCTTGACCCAGTCCTCGATCGGCGCCTTGCGTGCACTGGCCGAACGCCAGATGTCGCCCGCCTGTACCTGATGCCGGTGCAGCACGGTGCCATCGTCAAGCACCATCTTGATCGTGCCGGCCTGCGGGATCTCGAAGGTTGTGGGGTGGCTGCCGTATTCCTCGGCCTTCTGGGCCATCAGCCCGAGGTTCTGAACCGTGCCGGCGGTGGCCGGGTCCAGCTTGCCGTTCTCCTTGAAGAACTTGATCGTCTCGTCATAGACCGGCGCATAGGAGCTGTCGGGGATCACACAGGTGGTGTCGTGCTGGGCGTCGTCCGGCCCCCAGCCCTTGCCGCCGGCCTTGATCAGCGCGGGCATCGAGGCGTCGATGATCACGTCGCTGGGCACGTGCAGGTTGGTGATACCTTTGCCCGAATCGACCATGTACATGGGCGGGCGCTCGGCCATGACCCGCTCGACCTCGGCCAGGATTTCGGGCTTGTCGGAGACGCGGTCGAGCAGCGCGCCCAGCCCGGCGTTGGGGTCAACACCCGCCGCTGTCATCGCGTCGCCGTGCTTGTCAAAGACGGGCGCCAGGAACTGCCGCACCGCGTGGCCGAAGATGATCGGGTCGGACACCTTCATCATGGTGGCCTTCATGTGCAGCGAGAAAAGCGTGCCCTCGGCTTTGGTCTTCTCGATTTCCTCGGCCAGGAAGGCGTCGAGGGCGGCGGCGCTCATGTAGGTGGCATCGACGACGGTGCCCGCGGGATAAGAGACACCCTCCTTCAGCACGGTCTCGCCCTGGGCTGTTTCCAGTACGATCCTGGCGGTCGCGGTCGTGTCGAGCGTGGCCGAGACCTCGTTCGAGAAGAAATCGCCGCCCTGCATCGAGGCCACGCGCGTCTTGCTGGCGGCCTCCCAGTCGCCCATGCGGTGCGGGTTGTCTTGGGCGTATTTCTTGACGGCCCCGGCGGCGCGGCGGTCGGAATTGCCTTCGCGCAGCACCGGGTTCACGGCCGACCCCTTGATCGTGTCGTATTTGGCGCGCACGGCCTTTTCGGCCTCGGTCTTGGGGTCGTAGGGATAGTCGGGCAGGGCAAAGCCCTTGTCCTGCAACTCCTTGACGGCGGCGACCAGCTGCGGCTCGGAGGCCGAGATATTGGGCAGCTTGATGACATTGGCATGGGGCTGCTTGACCAGTTCGCCCAGCGCGGCAAGGTCGTCGGGCAGGCGCTGGTCGGCGGCCAGTTCATCCGAGAAGGTGGCCACGATGCGGCCCGCGAGCGAAATGTCCCTGGTGCCGATGCGGATGCCGGCGGCCTTGGCGAAGCGCTGGATGATCGGCAGCAGCGAGGCGCTGGCCAGTTCGGGGGCCTCGTCGACCTTGGTGTAGATGATATCGGGGTTGGTCTCGGGGTTGGACATGGGATCGCCTTTTCGCTTCACTCGGGATGAGCCGCACACGCCAGAGCGCGGCACGGGTTGCCTGCCCTTTAGCGGAAATACGCCCCCGAGGGAAGATGGTATGCGACAGTATACCAGTTTCGGCGCGCGCCCCGTCTAGTCGCCCTTGCGCGCCTTCAGCTCGGCTTCGATCTGTTGCAGCCGGTCCTTGAGAAAGGCGCGGGCCTTGCGTTCGGCCATGCGGATGCGGACCTGGGTCAGGAAGGTCTCTTCCAGCGTCTGCGAGGCGGCGCCGATCACCTCGGCCACCTCGACGAAGAGGCGGTCTTCGCCGGTGGCATCCTGAACCTCGATCACGTCCTCGGCCAGCTTGGCGGCCAGGTCGTCGACCATGTCAGGCATCAGCGCGTGCTTTCGGTGAGCCGGTGCGAGACGTAGCCCGAGACGGTTTCGATCATCGTCTCCATGTGCGCGTCCTCGAAGAAGTGCCCTGCACCGGGAACCTCCTCATGGGTGACGGTGATGCCCTTCTGCTCGTGCAGCTTGCCCACCAGCGCGGTGGTGTCGGCGGGCGGGGCGACGCGGTCGGCCGCGCCGTTGATCACCAGCCCCGACGAGGGGCAGGGCGCCAAGAAGGAAAAGTCGTACATGTTCGCCGGCGGGCTGACCGAGACGAATCCGCTGATCTCGGGGCGGCGCATGAGCAGCTGCATCCCGATCCAGGCCCCGAAGGAGAACCCGGCCACCCAGCAATGCTTGGCGTTCTGGTTCATGCCCTGCAGGTAATCCAGCGCCGAGGTGGCATCGGCCAGCTCGCCCACGCCCTGGTCATACTCGCCCTGGCTGCGGCCGACGCCGCGGAAGTTGAAGCGCAGCACGTTGAAGCCGAGATTGTGAAAGGCATAGTGCAGGTTGTAGACCACCCGGTTGTTCATGGTGCCGCCGAACTGCGGATGCGGGTGCAGGACGATGGCAATCGGCGCGTCCCGGTCCCGGCTGGGGTGATAGCGGCCTTCGAGACGTCCTTCGGGTCCGGGGAAGATGACTTCGGGCATTGCGGTCCGTTCATGTCCGGGGCACGGCTTTCTTGACGGAAACGCACGGCCACCTTAGAAGTATTCTAAACCGATGCGAGCGCACCGGCCATGACCGATTAATGGGCCGCCGCGCCTTCGTCAACTGACCGGCGCGTCGCCAAGCGGGGAAAGACCATGAAACTCAGCACAAAGGGGCGATACGCGATGGTGGCGCTGGTCGATATCGCGCTGCAGCCCCAGGGTGCGCTGACCTCGCTGGGGGAGCTGTCGAAACGGCAGAACATATCGCTGCCATACCTGGAGCAGCTATTCGTCAAGCTGCGCCGGGCGGATCTGGTAGAAAGCGTGCGCGGCCCTGGGGGTGGCTACAGCCTGGCCCGGCCCGCCTCAGAGATCCGCGTGGTCGAGGTGCTGGCGGCGGTGGACGAGACCGTGGACGCCATGCACACCGGGGCGGGGGCCTCGGGGGGGCTGTCAGGGTCTCGCGCGCAATCGCTGACCAATCGCCTGTGGGAGGGGATGTCGGCGCATGTCTATGTCTTTCTCCACCAGACGCGCCTGTCCGACGTGGTGGGCAATTCGCTTGCCCCCTGTCCGGCGGTGCCCTCGCTGTTTCAGATGGTGGACGAATGAGAGGCTGTTGCCAAATTGAGTGCTGCGCACGGTCTTTGGGTTTGATTGGCGCTCTGCCCGTTGCCATTGTCTGTCGGACCAATGGCGCGACACGGGCGACCCCTGGATATGTCCGGCCAGAAGAAGCGGGTGCATGATGGCCCGCGTTTACCTGGACCATAACGCGACGGCGCCCCTGCGCCCCGAGGCGCGGGCTGCCATGGCCGAGGCCTTTGACGTGGTGGGCAACCCCTCGAGCGTTCATGCCGAGGGGCGTGCGGCCAAGGCGCTGCTTGAGAAGGCGCGGGCGCAGGTGGCCGAGGCCCTGGGCGCGATGCAGGCCGACATCGTCTTCACCTCGGGGGCGAGCGAGGCGGCGGCACTGGCGCTGGCGGGGCGGGACCTGGCGGGCGCGGATACCGAACATGACGCGGTCTGGTCCTGGATCGACCCGGTTCTGCCGGTGGACGGGCAGGGCCATGTGCGCGTTGCCGATCCGGGCGGCACGGCGCTGCAACTGGCCAATTCCGAGACCGGCGTGGTGCAGGCCCTGCCGCCCGGCCTTGCGGTGACGGATGTGACCCAGGCGGTGGGGCGGCTTCCATACGCCCATGACTGGGCTGGCGCACAGATGGCGATTCTGTCGGCGCACAAGTTCGGCGGGCCCAAGGGCGTGGGCGCGCTGGTGCTGCCGCAGGGCAGTGACCTGGCCGCGCGCATCCGCGGCGGTGGGCAGGAGATGGGGCGCCGGTCGGGCACCGAGAACCTGCCCGGCATCGCGGGCATGGGGGCGGCGATCACCGCGGCCGTGGCCGAGCTGGCCGCGGGGCGTTGGGAGGAGATCGCGGAATTTAGAAATATTCTAGAAAATGCTCTTGAGGCCTCTGGAAAGGAGACTATTTTCGTCGGGAAAGGGGCGCAGCGCCTGCCCAACACGAGCTGCTTCATCACGCCCGGCTGGAAGGGCGAGACGCAGGTCATGACCATGGACCTTGCCGGGTTCGCGATCAGTGCCGGATCGGCCTGTTCCAGCGGCAAGGTCAAGGAAAGCCGGGTGCTGCGCGCGCTGGGTTTCGAGGCCGAGGCGGCGGGCTGTGCGACCCGGGTCTCGCTGGGGCCCGAGACGACACGGGAGGATGTCCTGCGCTTTGCGGATGTCCACGCCGAGAAGATGAGGAAACACCGCGCCCGCGCTGCATAGGGTGCGCAACGAAAGGACTAGGGAATGACCGCGATGGACAATCTGGACGTGGACGTCAAGGACGGCGTCGATCAGGAGACCGTGGATGCGGTCAAGTCGTTGGGCAAGTACAAATACGGCTGGGAAACCGATATCGAGATGGACTATGCCCCCAAGGGGCTGACCCGCGATATTGTCAAGCTGATCTCCGAGCGCAACGAGGAACCGGCCTGGATGACCGAGTGGCGGCTGGCGGCCTATGATCGCTGGCTGGAGAAGGAAGAGCCCGAGTGGGCCATGATCGACTATCCGCAGATCGACTTCCAGGAACAGTATTACTATGCCCGCCCCAAGAGCATGGCCGAGAAGCCCAAGTCGCTGGACGATGTCGACCCAAAGTTGCTGGCCACCTATGAAAAGCTGGGCATCCCGCTGAAGGAACAAATGGTTCTGGCGGGCGTCGAAGGCGCGGAGGATGCCCCGGCAGAGGGCCGCAAGGTGGCCGTGGACGCGGTCTTTGATTCGGTGTCCGTCGGAACGACCTTCCAGGAAGAGCTCAAGAAGGCCGGCGTGATCTTCTGCTCCATCTCCGAGGCGATCAAGGACCACCCCGAGCTGGTCAAGAAATACCTCGGATCGGTCGTGCCGGTCTCGGACAACTTCTATGCCACGCTGAACTCGGCGGTCTTCTCGGATGGTTCTTTCGTCTACGTGCCGCCGGGTGTGCGCTGCCCGATGGAGCTGTCGACCTATTTCCGGATCAACGCCGAGAACACCGGCCAGTTCGAGCGCACGTTGATCATCGCCGACAAGGGCAGCTTCGTGTCGTACCTTGAGGGCTGCACTGCGCCCCAGCGCGACGAAAGCCAGCTGCACGCCGCTGTCGTGGAGATCATCGTCGAGGAAGACGCCGAGGTGAAGTATTCCACCGTCCAGAACTGGTTCCCCGGTGACGAGAACGGCAAGGGCGGCATCTACAACTTCGTCACCAAGCGGGCCGATTGCCGCGGCGACCGGGCCAAGTGCATGTGGACCCAGGTCGAGACCGGCTCTTCGGTCACCTGGAAGTATCCCTCCTGCATCCTGCGTGGCGACGACAGCCAGGGCGAGTTCTACTCGATCGCCATCACCAACAACTGGCAGCAGGCCGACACCGGTACCAAGATGGTGCACCTGGGCAAGAACACCAAGTCGCGCATCGTTTCCAAGGGGATTAGCGCGGGCCACGCCCAGAACACCTATCGCGGGCTGGTATCGATGCACCCCAAGGCCAAGAACAGCCGCAACTTCACCCAGTGCGACAGCTTGCTGATCGGGGACAGCTGCGGGGCGCATACGGTTCCCTATATCGAGGTGAAGAACAACTCCTCGCGGGTGGAACACGAGGCCACGACCAGCAAGATCGACGAGGATCAGATGTTCTATGCCCGCAGCCGCGGCATCGGCGAGGAAGAGGCCGTCGCGCTGATCGTCAACGGCTTCGCCAAGGACGTGCTGCAGGCCCTGCCCATGGAGTTCGCCATGGAGGCACAGCAACTCGTGGCGATCTCGCTGGAGGGCTCGGTGGGGTGACGCCCCGCCGGGCTGCGCAACGATTTCGACAGGACAAGGCATGATCATCCCCACCGGAAGAAGAACCTGATGGTCGGTGCCGCGGGCACGGCCCTGGACCCGGCACAGGACTGAAAACGGCGCGGCGCCGCCCGGCCCGCGCCCCATCGCAACATCTGACACGGGCGCGCAGCGCGGCGCCGGAAAGGAAAAAATGCTGAATATCAAGAACCTGCACGTCAAGCTTGAAAAAGAGGACAAGCAGATCCTCAAGGGGGTCGATCTCGAGGTCGAGGCCGGCAAGGTCCATGCCATCATGGGGCCGAACGGCTCGGGCAAGTCGACCCTGTCCTATGTCCTCTCGGGGCGCGAGGGCTATGAGGTGACCGACGGCACCGTCCATCTAGAGGACGAGGACGTGCTGGCGCTGGAGCCCGAGGAACGCGCCGCCCTCGGCATCTTCCTGGCCTTCCAGTACCCGGTCGAGATTCCCGGCGTGGGTAACATGACCTTCCTGCGCACGGCGCTGAACGCACAGCGCAAGGCCAAGGGCGAAGACGAGATGAGCGCCGCCGATTTCCTCAAGCTGATCCGGGCCAAGGCCAAGGATCTGAAGATCGACGCCGACATGCTCAAGCGTCCGGTCAACGTGGGCTTCTCGGGCGGCGAGAAGAAGCGCAACGAGATCCTGCAGATGGCCGTGCTGGAGCCGAAGATGTGCATCCTCGACGAGACCGACTCGGGGCTGGACGTGGACGCCATGAAGCTGGTTTCCGACGGGGTGAACGCCCTGCGGCAAGAGGGGCGCGGCTTCCTCGTGATCACCCACTACCAGCGCCTGCTCGACCATATCGTTCCGGACGTGGTGCACATCATGGCCGACGGCAGGATCGTCAAGACCGGCGGGCCGGAACTGGCGCTCGAGGTCGAGAAGAACGGCTATACCGACATCATGGCGGAGGTGGCCTGATGCCCGCGATCGCCAAGGAGAAACTCGCGCAGTTCAAGCGCGACACCACCGAGGAGCGGCTGGCGGCCATGACCCTGCCCGCCGGTGCCGGTTGGGCGGCCGAGACACGGGCCGCCGCGGTGGCGCGGGTCCGCGACATGGGCCTGCCGCATCCGCGCGACGAATACTGGAAGTTCACCCGCCCCGATACCCTGGTGCAGCCAGAGGCGCCGGGTGCGGCGCTTTTCACCGCTGGCGAGCCGGAGCTTTTTCACGAGCGTGACAGGGTGCACCTGGTGTTCCGCGACGGCGTGCTGGACGAGGCCGCCTCGGACGCGCTGTCGCTGGAGGGGATCGCGATCGAGCGCCTGGGCCCCGCCCTGGACAAGGACATCCACTGGGCGCGCGACATCTACGGCGCGCTGGAAGAGGCGGGACAGTCCCCGGTGCCACGCCCGCTGGCGGCGCTCAACACCGCATATGCCACCGACGGCGTGGTGATCCGGGTGACGGGCACCCCGGCCAAGCCGGTCTGCCTGACCTACTTGCACGAGGACGAAGGTTCGGACGCCATCCTGCACCATGTCATCCGCGTGGAGGAGGGGGCCGAGATGACCCTTCTGGAAACCGGCCCCGGCGCGGCGCGGGTCAACCAGGTGCTAGAGGCGGATATCGCCGACCGTGGCCGCCTGCACCATGTGCGCGCCCAGGGCCGCGACCACGAGCGCCGTGCCGTGACCGGAACCTTTGCCCGGCTCGGGACGGAAAGCACCTTCAAGTCCTTCACCATGACGGTGAACGGCGTGATGACACGCAATGAATGCGTCATCACCCTGACCGGCGACGATGCCGTGGCCCATGTGGCCGGAGCCAGCGTTGGCGACGGCCAAGACTTCCACCAGGACGACACGGTTTTCGTCACCCATGACGCGGTGAACTGCGAAAGCCGCCAGGTCTTCAAGAAGGTGCTGCGCAACGGCGCAACGGGCGTCTTCCAGGGCAAGATCCTGGTCAAGGACGGCGCACAAAAGACCGATGGCTATCAGATCAGCCAGTCACTGCTGCTGGACGACGACAGCCAGTTCCTCGCCAAGCCCGAGCTGGAGATCTACGCCGACGACGTGGCCTGTTCGCATGGGTCCACCTCGGGGGCGATCGACGAGACGGCGCTGTTCTACCTGCGCTCGCGCGGGGTGCCCGAGGCCGAGGCGACAGACCTTCTTGTGCTGGCCTTCCTGGCCGAGGCGCTGGAAGAGATCGAAGACGACAGCATCGCCGAAGAAATGGTGGACCGCCTGAGCGGCTGGCTGGAGCGGCGCGCCACCTGATGCCGGTCAGCCGCGACATTGTCCGCACCTACCGAGGGCCCCGCCGTGTCGTGCGGGGCCTTCTGGCCATGGGCCCGCGCGAGGACCGCGCGATCATGTGGCTGATGGCGGGCTGCCTGATCGTTTTCGTCTCGCGCCTGCCCGCGCTGCAACGCGAGGCGGTGCTGGCAGAGGGTGACTTTACCCGCGACGCCGCCTATGCCTTTTTCGGGCTGATGATGGTGGCGCCGCTGCTGTTCTATCTTCTGGCTTTCCTGGGCCGGGGTGCAGCCTATGTCGTTGCGTGGTTGGCAGCTTACCTGTTCAACTGGCAATCTAACGACCGTAGGTTTGGCGCGGGGCCGGACGGGTACGGCGCCCGGGTGGCGCTGTTCTGGGCCTGGCTGGCGGCGACGCCGCTGGCGCTGTTCTACGGGCTGCTCGTGGGGTTGAACGGGGCCTCGGCCCCGGCCACGCAGATGGTCGGCGGTCTGTGGCTGCTGGTGCTGCTGTCGTTCTGGATATCCGGCCTCGTCGAGGCCTCCAAGGGGAAACACGACCTTGATCACTGATGCCGATCTCAAGGCGCTCGTGCGCCAGACAATCACCGCGCCGTCCGAAGCTGGCACACGCCTGCGCGACCTCCACCTGCCGCCCGAGGTAGGCTGGATGGTGCTTGTCCTGGCCGGGGTCGCCTCGGCCCTGCTGACCGGATTGTCGGACCTGATCATGCCGGTCCAGCCGGTGATCCTTGAGTCGGGCGAAACCGTGACCGCGCCGCGGATGTCGCCGATCCTGTGGGGGCTGATCTCCACCGCCAGCGCCGCACTTCTGACGGTCGCGCTGTGGCGCATCGGCGCCATGATGGGCGGGCAGGGGGATTTCACGCTGATGTTGGCCCTGATGGCCTGGCTGCATCTGTTCACCGTGCTGGTGCAGATCGTGCAGGTGGTCATGCTGCTGCTGGTCCCCTTTCTGGCAACGCTTTTGCTGATCGCGGGATGGGTCATATCGCTGCGGGCCATGGCGCATTTCGTCTCGCTCGCCCACGGGTTCGACAGCCTCGGCCGTGCCGCCGGGGTGATCGCCCTGTCTTTCCTTGCCATCTCCTTCGCGCTGGTGCTGTTTCTGGGCGCGACCGGGATTGGCGCAAGCGGAGGTCCTCAATGAGTTACGACGTCGCAACGGTCCGGGCCGATTTCCCGATCCTGTCGCGCGAGGTGAACGGCAAGCCGCTGGTCTATCTCGACAACGGCGCCAGTGCGCAAAAACCGCAAGCGGTGATCGACACGATCACCCGCGCCTATGCCGAGGAATACTCCAACGTTCACCGGGGCTTGCACTATCTGTCCAACCTGGCGACCGAGAAATACGAAGGCGTGCGCGGCACCATTGCGCGGTTCCTCGGCGTGACGGACGAACGCCAGATCATCATGAATTCGGGCACCACCGAGGGCATCAACACCGTGGCCCAGGGCTGGGCCATGCCGCGGATGGAAGCCGGCGACGAGATTGTCCTGTCGGTCATGGAACACCATGCCAATATCGTGCCCTGGCATTTCCTGCGCGAGAAACTGGGCGTGAACCTGGTCTGGGTGGATGTGGACGCCAACGGTGACCTCGATCCCGAAAAGGTGCTTGCCGCCGTGACCGACCGCACCAGGCTGATCGCGGTGACGCATCTGTCCAACGTGCTGGGCACGGTTGTCGACGTCAAATCCATCTGCGACGGGGCGCGCGCCAAGGGTGTGCCGGTGTTGGTGGACGGCTCGCAGGCCGCGGTGCACATGCCGGTGAACATCGAGGAGATCGGCTGCGACTTCTACGCCATCACGGGCCACAAGCTCTATGGGCCAAGCGGGTCGGGCGCGCTCTATGTCCATCACGACCGCATGGCCGAGATGCAGCCTTTCATGGGCGGCGGCGACATGATCCGCGAGGTCCACAAGGACACGGTGACCTACAACGACCCGCCGATGAAGTTCGAGGCGGGCACGCCGGGGATCGTGCAGATGATCGGGCTTGGCACCGCGCTGGACTACATGATGGGCCTGGGGATGGAAGAGATCGCCACCCATGAGCGCCACCTGCGCGACTATGCCCGCGACAGGCTGGATGGGCTAAACTGGTTGAACGTGCAGGGAAAGTCCACCACCAAGGCGGCGATCTTCTCGTTCACGCTGGACGGCGCGGCGCATGCCCATGACATCTCGACCATCCTCGACAAGAAGGGGGTGGCGGTGCGCGCCGGTCAGCACTGCACCGGTCCGCTGATGGATCATCTGGGCGTTTCGGCGACCTGCCGGGCCTCTTTCGGGCTCTACAACACCACCGAAGAGGTCGACTCGCTCGTGGATGCGCTGGAGCTGTGCCACAAGCTGCTGGATTGACAGACCCGCCCGGCGAAACGGCGCAGCCGAAAGTGGTTGCGCGGGCGATCCTGGCACGGTAATCGGGTCCAAGTGGTGCCTTGGCCCGGGCGGACAGGTGCTGCCCTGCGCGGGTGGCATGTGGCACGGACCAAGCACTGCGTGAGAACGAAAAATATCCGTCGCCGGAGCAGGCGCCTTGAGGCCTGCTATGATGCGCTGCGGAATCATGGGCACCCGTAGCTCAGCTGGATAGAGCGTCGGCCTCCGAAGCCGAAGGTCACAGGTTCGAACCCTGTCGGGTGCGCCATCTCACACTTTCGCCTTGAAAACACCGTTGGCGCGGATCGCGGTCGCGCAGGGCCCATGCCCGCGGCCGTCTGCCATGACCGGGTGTCGCGGCATGGGGCGCGTCCGTCCATCACTCGGTCCGGCACTACTTCGCCACGCGGGCGATGTCGTCCGCGGTGCGGAGCGCCAGGGCCTGGATCGTCAGGGATGGGGCTTCGCCTCCCCCGGTGGACGGAAAGACGCTCGCATCCGCGATGAAGAGATTCGCGTGATCATGGCTGCGCCCCTGGGCATTCACGACCGAGGTGCGCGCGTCATTACCCATTCGGCACGTCCCAAAAACATGCGTTGCAGTGAAGCGGTCCCACGAGCCGCCTTCCTCGGAGGGGTGCTCGACACCCGACGCCGAAAGCAATGCACGGGCGCGATCCGCCATGAAACAAAGCAGTGTCATGCTGTTCTTTGTCAGCACAGAGTGGATTCGCGGCAGGGGGAGGCCATGCGCATCCGCTCGACCGGGGTGCAGGTCGACCTTGCTCCGCGCATCGGGAACAACGGCGCCAATGCCACTCACCGAAATCGCGGTGCTGAACTGCGCGCGCATGCGTTGCTTGAAGGCCGCGCCGAACCCCGGGATCAGGCGGCTGGCGTAGGCAATCGGACCGTTCAGGCCACTTTCCTGCACGTCCGAGCCGAAGCGACGGCCGCCCATCGCACCTGGAACCCCATCAGGCGCGCTGTAATCCCAACAGATGGCGTCCGCGGGCAGGTCGGCATGCGACATTGACACATCCGGGGCCAGACCCGCGCTACGCCACAGCAGCGTTTCCATGAAGTGCCGCCCCACCGCACCGGACCCATTGGCAAGGCCGTCCGGCTGGTCGGCCGTCGCACTCGCAAGCAGGAGCCGGGGTGTCTGAACCGCGCCGCCTGCCAGAACGAGGACGGGCGTCTCGATGCGGTGCCGGTCGCCGTCCTGCACGTAGTCGACCGCCGCGATCCGGCCGTTGCCACCGGGGATGATCCCGGTCACGACCGCCCCGGTGGTGAGCTCCAGATTGCCGGTGGCCTCTGCGTGCCGCAGAAAGGTCACGTCCGCCGATCCCTTGTCGCCGATGGGACAGCCCCGGCTGCAGTTGCCACAATAATTGCAGGCCGGGCGTCCATCATAAGGCCGGGACAGGGCCGCACGGCTGTTTGCCTGCCAGGTCATGCCCACCTCGGCGCCTGCCGCCGACAGCGCCGCCGCCGCCGGGCTGAGCGGGTGCGGGGAAAGCGGGTGGGGCTTGTCGCGCCAGCGGGCATCTGCCTGCGCGGGTCCGGCGACGCCGATCAGATCCTCGACCTCGGTGTAAAAGGGCTCAAGCGTGGCGTAATCGAGGGGCCAGTCCGCCCCGCTCCCGGTCCGCGCCTTCAGATCAAAGCTCTCGGGGTGCATCCGGTGCGCCTCGCCGACATAGTGCAGCGTCGATCCACCAACCCCGAGAACATGCGAATACCCCGGCCGGGGCACACGGCGCGTGCCGGTGATCTGCCGCCCCGTCACCGCGTTCCAGGAGGCAAGATCGGCGTCGTCGTCGTCCAGATGGCCAAGATCTCCATAGGTGATCTCTGCACGGCTGCCCGGCGGATCGGGGAACTGACGGCGCTCCCACCCCGGCTGGGTCAGGCTGTAATCGCGCGCGGGGTCAAAGCGCGGTCCGGCTTCCAGCAGCCGCACCCGCAAGCCGTGCTGGCACAAGCGCCATGCGGCGGCCGCCCCACCGGCGCCCGATCCGATGATGACCACATCCGGGGTCATGACCAGGGCGGCGGATAGCCCCGCGGCTGCGGTGCCGTGTTCAGGGGCAACCCGCTGATCGCCTCGGGGCGGGCATAGTAGAATTCGACGGCAAGCAGGCGCACGACCTCGTAGAAACGGTTCGCGCCGCCCGCAGGGTCCGACTGCGCCATCCAGGTGACGATCCGGGTCCGGTCCTGCTCCGACAGCTGTGCAAAGGCCGGTCCGCCCGTCTTGTTTAACCAGGCGGTGCCGCCGGCAATCAGATCGTCGAGCCCCGTAACGTCCGCGCTGAAGTCGAGGATCGCGTCCGGGACACCGAGCGTGCTGGCGGCGGGGCTGACGGCGTCCTCGGGCAAAAGCGTGTCGATGAAGGCGGCGAGCGTGGCCGCATCGGGGCCGGCCGGTGCTTGTGACCAGGCGGCCGCCGGTGTCACGATCCAGGCGACGCTGGCGGCCAGCGCCTGCCGTCGGGACATGGACAACCCGTGCCCTATCGCGGCACGGTCAGAATAGTCACTTTGTTCCAAAGCCATGGCCTGCTTGTTAACCGGCGCGGGGCAATTTGAGACGCCTCACTCAGGTTGTTCACGACGTGGCAGGCTCTCTGGTTCCTCGCCCCGCGGATCGAACGCATCGAAGGACTGCAGACCGACGTAGCCCTGGAAAAACCCGTCAAATCCGAGATCGACCCCGGCGCGCAAATTCTCGTCCGCGAAAGCACCGACACCGAAAACGGAGCCGCTGCCGAAGTTGTAGCCCAGGCCCAGTTCGCCCCACTGGTCGACATCCCCCGACAGACCCGTCAGCTTGACCGCCCGCAAACCGAACCCGTTGCCAAGCCCGAAGTGGACAGAGGCATTGGCCCCGGTCACATCGTTCGAGGTGTCGGTCGTGCCGTGGGTGACGCCCAGCACGGCCTCGGGTGTCACGCCGCCGCTGCCGAAGACGAGGTTCACGCCGGCATAGCCTTGGGTGGTCTCGGTTTCCGACAATGTTAGCAGTACGCCGCCGGATGCCGCGGTCGACAGGGTCGCCAGAAACGCGGCGGTCACCAGTGTTGTCCTGATCATCAGATATCTCCTTGATTATTGGGGCCGGCAACCGCCCGCGCGCTCGCCGATTGCACGAAAGGGTCGCCTGACTAGACCGATCGTTAAAGCGCAAATCTTTCGGGTTTGTGAGCGCGGTGGCGAAAGTGTCACGACTCGGGCAGGAGCGGCTTTGGTGTCGTGTTATCCGGGCCCCGTCGCCCGGGTTTTCAGCGGCCGTGGCAGTTCGGTCTTGTATGATTTCGGCACGGCGCGTCGGCCCCGGCCTCTGCGCGCGCTCAGCCGGCGCGGTAGCGGTCCAGCGTGGGGTCGAGCCCCTCGTCCCAGAGCCGGGTCAGCCAGTCGGCAAAGCTGTCGCGAAAGACCGCCCTCTCGGCCAGGTCGCCGTAGAACTGGCGCTGTTCCAGCCAGGCCAGCGGCCGGTGGCGGGCTTTGCGGGCGGTCTCGGACAGTGCCTCCCACTGCGGATCGTTCGGGGCGATGGTGCTGCCGTCCTCTCGGGTGCCCGCGCACATGCGCGCCCAGAGCGCCTCGACCAGGGCCAGCCCGCCCACGGGCGTGCCGCCTGCAAGCGCGTCGCGCAGGATCGGCAGCACGAAGCCGGTGTGCCGCGCCGCGCCGTCGAAGGCGACCCGGCGGGTCGTGTCCACGATCGCGGGGTTCGAAAAGCGCTGCGCGATCAGGGCCACGTAGTCCTCGGCCGAGGCTCCGGGCACCTGGGCCACATGCGGGAGGATCTCCTCGCGCTGGACCTTGTGGAACAGGCCGGCGATTCCGTGGTGCCCCATGCAGCCGGAAATGGTCTCGATCCCGGCGATCTCTCCGGCGTTGGCCAACACCTGGTGGCCCGCGTTGAGGATGCGCAGTTTCATCATCTCGTAGGCGTGGACCTGATCCGAGAAGGTGGCACCGACGCGATCCCAGTCCGGGCGCCCGGCGCAGAAATCGTCCTCGATCACCCATTGGCGAAAGTTCTCGTGGGTGACGGGGGCCGCGTCGTCCAGGCCGAAGCCGCGCGCGAGGGCGCGTTCGGCCTCTCCCGTCGCGGGCACGATGCAGTCGACCATGGAATTGGGAAAGCTGCACCGCGTATCGATCCAGTCGGCCAGCTCGGGGTCCGTGAGCCGGGCCAGCGAGACCACCGTCTGGCGCAGGACACGGCCATTGCCGGGCAGGTTGTCGCAGCTTTGCGCCGTGAAGGGGCCATGACCCGCCGCACGGCGGCGGCGCAGGGCTGCGACCATGGCCCCGAAGGCGGTGCGGGGCTGTTCGGGGTGGTCGGCGTCATGGCGGATGTCGGGGTGGGTGGCGTCGAAGTCGCCGTTGACCGGATCGGTGTAATAGCCACCCTCGGTCACGGTCAGGGAGACGATGCGAATGGCCGGATCGGCCATCTGCGCGATCAGGGGGCCATGACCCTCGGCGATGGGAAGATAGTCGATCATCGCGCCCACGACCTCGGCCGAACTGCCCGAAGGGTCCAGCTCGATCAGGGTGGTCAGGCAATCCTGCGCCAGCAGCTTGTCGCGCATGGCCGCGTCATAGGGCCGGACGCCCGCGCCGATGATGGCCCAGCCCTGGGCCAGCCCCTGCTGCATCAGCCGGTGCAGATACCAGGCCTGGTGGGCGCGGTGGAAATTGCCCACGCCGATATGAACGATGCCGGGGGTCAGGCGGCCACGGTCATAGCCGGGGCGCGCAATGCCCCCGGGCAGGGCGTCGAGCGTGGCCTCGGACAGCGGAATCGGGGTGGTCGTGGGCGCGCTCTCGGGCATCAGCTCATCCAGTTCCCGCCGTCGACATTGTAGGTCTGGGCGACGATGTATCCGGCCTCGTCGCTGGCCAGGAAGACGGCCATCCCGGTCAGGTCTTCTGCGCGGCCCATGCGGCCATAGGGGACGGCGGCGCCGACCTCGGCCTTCTTCTGGCCCGGGGCCTTGCCCTCGTATTTTGCAAAAAAGGCATCGACGCCGTCCCAATGTTCGCCATCGACCACGCCGGGCGCGATGGCATTCACCTTGATCCCGTGTTCGATCAGGTTCAGCCCCGCCGATTGCGTGAGGCTGATGACGGCAGCCTTGGAGGCGCAGTAGACCGCGACCAGCGGCTCGCCGCGGCGGCCCGCCTGGCTGGCCATGTTGATGATCTTGCCGCCTTGGCCGCGGTCGATCATGTGCCGCGCCACGGCCTGCATGGTAAAGAGCGTGCCCGCGACGTTGAGATCGAAAACCCGGTTGTAGTCGTCGCGGGTGATCTCGGTGAGGGGCGCGGCGGTGAAAAGCGCGGCATTGTTGATCAGGATGTCGATCCCGCCAAGGGCCTGTGCCGCCGCCGCGACGGCGCCCTCGATGCTGTCCTGCCGGGTCGCGTCCATCTCGATGGCCTGGGCGGCCGGTCCGATCTCTTCGGCGGCAGCCTGTGCGCGGGTGATGTCGATATCGGCGATCGCCACGCGCGCGCCCTCGGCCACATAGGCCTTGGCAAAGGCCAGTCCGATGCCGCGTGCGGCCCCGGTGATCAGGGCGGTCTTGTTTGCAAGTCGCATCATTCGATCCTCAGCCCCTGTGCGTCGAAACGGTGTATCTTGTCGGCCGTCGGCGTCAGAAAGGCGGTGTCGCCATGGCTCAACGCCACCTCGCCGCCGGTCCGGACGGTGAACGGGTCGCAGCCGGGAATGCCGTGGATGTGCAGGAAGGTGTCCGACCCGAGGTGTTCGGCCACGCCAACGGTGCCCTGCCAGCTGCCTTCGGTCTGCGACAACTGCACGTGCTCGGGCCGGATGCCGATGGTGGTGGCATCATGCCGGGCGGCCTCGGCGCCCGCGATCAGGTTCATCCGGGGCGAGCCGATGAAGCCCGCGACGAACTTGTTTTTCGGCCGATTGTAAAGCTCCAGCGGGCTGCCCACCTGTTCGATGTTGCCGGCCTGAAGGACCACGATCTTGTCGGCCATGGTCATGGCCTCGACCTGGTCGTGAGTGACGTAGATCATCGTGGTGTCGAGCTTCTTGTGAAGCTCCGAGATTTCCATGCGCATGCCAACGCGCAGGGCGGCATCGAGGTTCGAGAGCGGCTCGTCGAAGAGGAAGGCCGCCGGTTCGCGGACGATGGCCCGCCCGATGGCCACGCGCTGGCGCTGGCCGCCCGACAGCTGGCCGGGGCGGCGGTCGATGTAGTCCTTGAGGTTGAGAACCTCGGCCGCCAAATCGACGCGCTTGTCGATCTCGGGCTTGCTCATCTTCGCCATGCGCAGCGGAAAGGCGATGTTCTTGCGCACGCTCATGTGCGGATAGAGCGCGTAGGACTGGAACACCATGGCCAGCCCGCGCCGCGCCGGAACGACATCGGTGGCATCCTTGCCGTCGATCTCGATATGGCCCGAGGTGATATCTTCCAGCCCCGCGATCAGGCGCAGCAGGGTAGACTTGCCGCAGCCCGAGGGGCCGACGAAGACCGCGAATTCGCCCTCTTCGATGGTCAGGTTCAGCGGCGGAATGACCTGGACGTCACCGAAGCTCTTGGTCACGTCTTTGAGTTGGATGCGTCCCATGGGCGGGTTCCTTGTGTGACGGTTTACTTGACGGCGCCGAAGGTCAGGCCGCGGACGAGTTGTTTCTGGCTGAACCAGCCAAGGATCAGGATCGGTGCGATGGCCATGGTCGAGGCCGCCGACAGCTTGGCGAAGAACAGGCCCTCGGGGCTGGAATAGCTGGCGATGAAGGCGGTGAGCGGGGCCGCGTCCACGGCCGTCAGGTTGAGCGTCCAGAAGGCCTCGTTCCAGGCCAGGATGAAATTGAGCAGCACCGTCGAGGCGATGCCCGGAATGGCCATGGGCGTGAGGATGTAGAACAACTCTTCCTTGAGGGTCGCCCCGTCCATCCGGGCGGCTTCGAGGATCTCGGTCGGGATTTCGCGGAAGTAGGTGTAAAGCATCCAGACGATAATCGGCAGGTTGATCAGCATCAGCACCATGACCAGCCCCACGCGGCTGTCCAGCAGCCCGAAGCGGATGAACAGCAGGTAAATCGGGTAGAGCACACCCACCGCCGGGAGCATCTTGGTGGACAGCATCCACAGCAGGATGCCCTTGGTCCGCTTCGAGGGCACGAAGGCCATGGACCAGGCCGCGGGCACCGCGACGATGATGCCCAGGAGGGTCGAGCCGCTCGCCAGGAAGACCGAGTTCCAAAGAAAGCGCATGTAGTCCGAGCGCTCTTGCACGACGGCGTAGTTTTCCAGCGTCCAGTCGAAATTGAGGAACAGCGGCGGGTTGGCGATGGCCTGGGCCTCGGTTTTGAAGCTGGTCAGGATCGTCCAGAGGATCGGAAAGAAGATCACCAGGCCCACGACCCAGGCGAGGGCAGTGGTCAGTGTCTTGCGTTGCGTGGTGACGGCACGGGCCATGGCGGATCCTCCTCAGGCGTCCAGGTTCTTGCCGACGATGCGCATCAGGAAGATGGCGACGATATTGGCGAGGATGATGGCATAGACACCGCCCGCAGACCCCAGCCCGACGTTCTGGCTTTCCAGCACGCGCTGGAAGATCAGGTAGGTCAGGGTCCGGGTGCCGAAGGCGCCGCCGGTGGTCACGAAGATTTCCGCGAAGATCGATAGCAGAAAGATCGTCTGGATCAGGATCACGATGGTGATGGCCCGGACCAGGTGCGGCAGGATGATATGGCCGAAGCGTTGCAGCGGCCCGGCGCCGTCCATCTCGGCGGCCTCGAGTTGTTCGCTGTCCAGCGACTGGATCGCGGTCAGCAGGATCAGCGTGGCAAAGGGCAGCCAGCGCCAGGCAATGATCATCACGACCGATCCGGTCGAGGCCTCGGACAGCCAGGCCACCGGGTCGGCCCCGAAAAGGCGCCAAAGATGCGCGAAAAGGCCATTGGTCGGGTCCATGAACATGTTCTTCCAGACCAGCGCCGAAACCGTGGGCATCACGAAGAAGGGCGCGATGATCAGGATGCGCACGATCCCCTGGCCCCAGAAGGGCTGATCGAGCATCAGCGCGAGCAGAACCCCCAGCACCACCGTGATGAACAGCACGCTGCCGACGATGATCAGGGTGGTCGAGACGGCGGGCCAGAAACTGCTGGAGGTGACAAAGCGGCTGTAGTTCTCGAACCCGGCCCAGCCCAGGTCGCCGCCCCGCAGCGGCAGGTATTTTCGGAACGAGAACCAGACGGTCATCGACAGCGGCACCAGCATCCAGCCCATGAGCAGGACCACGGCGGGTGCCATCATCAGGCGCGCGGCGGAACGGGAAGCCTTGGTCGCCATGGAAATCACTCCTGTATCGGCCCGCTGCGGGGTCGAGGCTGACGAAGAATGCGCAAAGGCGGATATCGGTCAAGAACCCCCGGAGGCGGACAGGCCGCCCCCGGGGTCGGGAGCGCGGCTTAGCGGTAGCCCGCGGCTTCCATCGCCTCGTTGGTGATGGCCTGGGCCTTCTCCAATGCCTCGTCGATGGACTGCTGACCGGCATAGACGGCCGAGAATTCCTGGCTCACCTCGGTGGCGATACCGGCGAATTCCGGGATGGCGACGAACTGGATCCCGACGTAAGGAACCGGATCGACGGTCGGGTCGGTCGGATCGGCGGCATTGATCGAGTCCAGCGTGATGTCGGCGAAGGGGACCTCCTGGTACTCAGGCGTCTCGTAGAGCGAGGTCCGCGCGCCCGGCGGCACGTTGGCCCAGCCCTCGTTCTCGGCGACCATCTCGATGTAGTCCTTCGAGGTGGCCCATTCGATGAATTCCTTCGCGGCGTCCTCTTTCTGGGTGCCTGCCGGGATGCCCAGCGCCCAGGCCCAGAGCCAGTTCGACCGTTTCTCGACGCTCTCGGCATTGGGCGCCAGCGCGAAGCCCACGCTGTCGGCCACCTCCGAATCCTCGGGGTTGGTCACGAAGGAGGCGGCGACGGTTGCGTCGATCCACATGCCGCAATTGCCCTGCTGGAACAGCGACAGGTTCTCGTTGAAGCCGTTGGTCGCATAACCCTCGGGGCCGTAGTCGTTCATCAGGTTCACGAAGAAGGTCAGCGCCTCTTTCCATTCGGGCTGATCGAACTGGGCGTTCCAGTCCATGTCGAACCAGCGCGCGCCGAAGGAGTTGCCGGTCACGGTGATGAAGGCGCCACCCTCACCCCAGCCGGCCTTGCCGCGCAGGCAGATGCCGTTGACGCCGTTCTCGGGGTCGTCCATGGCGGCGGCCGCGTCGCGGATGAACTGCCAGGTCGGGGCCTCGGGCATTTCCATGCCGGCCTCTTCCATCAGGTCGGTGCGATACATGATCATGGAGCTTTCGCCGTAGAACGGCGCGGCATAGAGCGTGTCGTCATGGCTCAGACCTGCGCGCATGGCCGGCAGGATGTCGTCGACGTCATAGTCCTCGGACAGATCGTCCAGCGGCACCAGCCAGTCGTTGGCACCCCAGATCGGCGTCTCGTACATGCCGATGGTCATGATGTCGAACTGGCCGCCATTGGTTGTGATGTCTGTGGTCACCCGCTGGCGCAGGACGTTCTCCTCCAATGTGACCCACTCGACCTCGTGCCCGGTCTTCTCGGTGAAGTCGTCGGTGTAGCCCTGCATGCGGATCATGTCGCCGTTGTTCACGGTGGCGATGGTGATGGTTTCCGCCGAAACCGCCGCAGCGGATACCAGCGTGAGCGCCGTGGCGGCGCGAAGCGTGCTCCTCAGTTTCATCCTTGATCCTCCCTGACTTGGATGTCCGGGCAGCCTAAGCGGTCATTATTTCGTGCGTCAATATATTTTTTTCGCGCGTAAACTTAGGCTGAGCTGCGCAGGATCAGCTTGGCCGGGTAGAGGCCGATCTCGCGCGCGGCAAAGCTGCCCCCGGCCTCGATCAGGCGGGTCAACGTCTCCATCGCGGCCCCCGAGACCGAATCGTAATCATGCGCGGCCGTGGTTAGCGAGGGGCAGGCGAAGCGGGAAAACGGGTGGTCGTCGTGCGAGGCCACCCGCAGCGCGCAGCCCTCGCTGCGGCCCACGCGCAGGCCTTTTTCATAGCAGGCCGACAGCAGCCCGATGGCCAGGCGGTCGTTGCTGCACAGCACGGTGTCGCCGGGAAAGCCGCCGCCTTCGAGGATGCGCAGGGCACCCTCGCGCCCGATCTCCTCGAAGGCCCAGCCCTCGCCATCGACGCTGAGCACCTGCGGCACTGCGCCCAGTTTTTCCATAAGCTCGATATAGGCCAGGCGGCGTTTGTTGGCATTCGGGTTGGCCGGGGTGCGCATCTCGAAGAAGCACGGCGGCGAGCCGGTGCGCGCAAGGTAGTTCACCGTTTGCGACACGAAGCTGAAATTGTCGGATCCGACAAAGGCTTGCCCTGCATCCTCGATCTCGCTGTCGAACAGGACTGTGGGCACATCGGCGCAGAATTTCTCGACCGCGGCGCGGTCCGTCAGCCGGCCCAGCGGGGCCAGCAGGACACCCGCGGGTTTCAGTTGGCGGATGGTCTCGAGGATCTCTACCTCAAGCTCGGGCTGGCCGTAGGGGCTATAGAGCGTGGGCCGGAATCCGGCGGCGATGCAGCGTTCCTCCAGCCGCCGGGCGATCTCGGCGAAGAACGGGTCGGTCAGGTAGGGCACCACGATGCCGACGTTGTTGGTCTGCCGCCGGTTCTGGTTGATGGCAAAGATATTGGGGCGATAGTCGTAGTGTTCCAGCGCCTTCTCGATGCGCGCGCGGGTCCGGGGCCGGACGCTGTCGGGGTCGTGAAAATACTTCGAGACCGTCGGCCGTGAGATCCCGCTCAGGGCCGCGAATTCCTCCATATTGCGAATTTTCCGCTCTGCCATGTCCGTCCTTCCCGCGGGGTCGCCACTGCGGGCGTCAGGGCAGTTTTTCTTGTCGCGCGGAAAAAATCAATGCGTCGCGGTCGGTAGCCTCCGTGTCGCACCGGCGATCCGGGCCTGCGTGTCATGGTCGCTTGTCCACGGTGACAGGTTTCCGACACCAGGGGGCAAGGGGGGAGCACGCCGGCCGGTTGTTGTCAGAGGGTAAGGCGCTCAGCGGCCCCAGCTGCGCACCGGGCCGCAGTCCATGTGCACGAAGTTGGAACCGGTGTAGCGGCCCACGCCCCCGGCCCGGCAAGCCTTGGCGGCCCGCGCCATCTGCGCCACCGAGCGGCTTTCGAGCCGAAGGTCGGCGGCCTGGGCCGTCATGTGCAGCGAATTGCGCGCCACGCCCGAAGACCGGCGGCGCAGCATGGCGTTGGTTTGTTGCGAGCGGTAGCCTGACAGCAGAAGATAGGGTTCGCTCGACTCCAGCAGGTTGTGGGAGGCGGCCACGATATCGATCGTGCGGGTGTCGACGTCCTTGGTCTGGTCGGTGCGCCAGTCGCGCATGAAAAGCGTGATCTCGCGCAGGGCCTCGCCGATATACTTGCCCTCGATCCAGTAGATTGTGTCGATCCGTTCCCCGGTGCGGCCGTTGTACATGCGGATACGCCGGATATCGCCGCCGCCCCGCAGGAAGCCGGCGGCACTGGAAAAGGTCGGTGCGGCTGTGACCGTGGTGGCCGCAAAGGCCCCCAGCAGGCCGCGCCGGGTGATACCCGAAGAGCTGTTCGTCGTCATGATGTGAGCGCCTGTCCCGTCGCTTTTGCCTTCACGCGCCCTCTGGCGACATTTTCGTGTCGTCTTTCGTGGGCGGCACGGGACATATGCCACAAAATGATTCGCGGACCAACCCCCGGGCGTGGTCGGCCGCCGACCAAGGTGAAAATCGGCAGGATTTTGCGCAAAAGGTCAGAATTCCCTGACTTGTGGAGGCCGTGCCGCATTGGCCTGACGACATTGGCAGACAGGCAACAGCCTGGCACCGGTCGCGCCCGTTTTCGCGATTGTGAATGGACAGGACTGTCTGTGCGGGTGAACACTCCCATTTCGACACGCTCGTCACATCTGTTTTTAGGGACCGCTTGTTCTATGCCAGCCTTGCTCAAAATCGTTAACCAATTCTCGCTGTCCGTGGTGCTTTGCGCCGGGCTTCTGTCCATTGCGGTGCCCGCACCGGCCGCGGCCCAGGTCACGGCCTTCCGCCAAGCGGTGGCCGAGAGTGCCGCGCGCAACGAGGCGCTGGCGGAGTTCTATCGCGGCCGCGACTTCGAGGGCATCTGGACCGGCAGCACGGGGCGTGATCGCGCGCGGCGAAACGCGTTCCTCGGGGTGCTGGCGGATGCGGGCGACCACGGCCTGCCCATGTCGACATATGACCCCGATCAGGTGATGGCGCGGCTGCGCGCCGCCGAAACACCGGCGGAAAAGGGCGCGACCGAGGTCTACCTGAGCGAGTTGTTCCTACAATACGCCCGCGACGTGCAGACCGGTCTGCTGCGGCCCGGTGCCGTGGTGCCGGCGATCAAGCGCGAGGTGCCGCTGCGCAGTCAGCTGTCCCTGATCCGTGGCATGGCGCAATCCAACCCGGCAGGGTTCGTCGCCGCCCTGCCGCCGCAATCGCCGGAATACGCCCGGCTGCTGCGCGAGAAGATGCGGCTGGAACGGCTGCTCGCCGAAGGCGGCTGGGGCGCGCCGGTGCCCGCCGGACGGCTCGAGCCCGGCGACAGTGGCGCCCCGGTGGTGGCCCTGCGCGACCGGCTGGTGCGCATGGGCTACATGGAGCGTGCGGCGACGCAGGCCTATGACGCGGCTGTCCAGGCCGGGGTGCAGCGCTTTCAGCAGGCCCATGGGCTCAACCCCGACGGCATCGTCGGCGGCAGCACGCTGCGCGCGCTCAACGTCTCCGCCCAGGCCCGGCTTCAAAGCGTCATGGTCGCGATGGAGCGTGAACGCTGGATGAACCGGCCCCGCGGTGAACGGCATGTCTGGGTCAACCTGGCCGATTTCCACGCGATCCTCATGGACGATGACGAGCCGACCTTCATGACCCGCTCGGTGATCGGTGCCCGCGCCAGCGACCGCCAGAGCCCCGAGTTCTCGGATGTCATGGAATTCATGGTGATCAATCCCAGCTGGTACGTGCCACGCTCGATCATCACCAAGGAATATCTGCCGATGTTGCAGAGCAACCCCAACGCGGTCAGCCACATCGAGATCACCGACAGCCGCGGGCGCCGGATCAATCGCGGCGCGGTGGATTTCAGCCAGTTCAACCGACGCAACTTCCCCTTCTCGATGCGCCAGCCCCCCAGCCGGGGCAACGCGCTGGGGCTGGTGAAGTTCATGTTCCCGAACCAGTACAACATCTACCTGCACGACACGCCGGAAAAGAGCCTGTTCAGCCGTCAGACCCGGACTTTCAGCCATGGCTGCATTCGCCTCAACGAGCCGTTCGAGTTCGCCTACACGCTGCTGGCGCCCCAGACGAGCGATCCCGAGGGGTTCTTTCACAGCCGTCTGGACACCGGGCAGGAGACGCGGGTCGACCTGGAGCAGCCCGTGCCGGTGCATATCGTCTACCGCACGGCTTTCACCCACACCGACGGCGCGCTGAACTTCCGCGAGGATGTCTATGGGCGTGACGCGCAGATCTGGCGCGCGCTGGCCGACGAGGGGGTGGCGGTCCGCGCTGTCGGCGGCTAAGTCTGGCCCCCGGGATCAAGGGGGGCCGTCATGCGCCACAGCCTGCAAGAGATCGCGGCCGCACTGGCGGCCGAGACCCTGGGCGACGCCACGCTGAAGGTGGATCGCTTGGCCGAACCGGCCGCGGCCGGGCCGGAGGATCTGGCCATTGCCGTCGCTCCGAAGTTCGCGGATCAACTGGCCGCCAGCCGGGCGCGGGCCGCCGTGGTCTGGCCCGGTGCCGATCTTGAGGCCCTGGGCCTGGCGGGTGCCATCGTCGCCCCGCGCGGCCGGTTGGCCATGGCCGGGCTGACCGCCTTGCTGGAGGACGATCCGGCCTTCGCCGGGCTGTCCGGTCGCCATCCGAGCTGCGTGATCGACCCCACGGCCCAAGTGCCGGCGGATGCCGTGATCGGCCCCTTCGCCGTGATCGGGCCGGGGGTCGTCCTCGGGCCGGGGGCGCGGATCGGCCCCCATGTCAGCATCGGCCCCGAAACCCGCATCGGGGCCGGGGCCACCCTGCACGCCGGGGTCCGCATCGGGGCACGGGTGCGCATCGGCGCCCGCTTCATCGCCCAGCCGGGTGTGGTCATCGGCGGCGACGGCTTTTCCTTCACCAATGCCGGCCCGTCGAACGTCGAGCGCGCCCTGCGCCAGCGCGGCGGCGCCCCGCTCGACCCGCCCGCCAACCCTGACAATGATGGGGCCTGGCACCGCATCCATTCCCTCGGCGGGGTCGAGATCGGCGACGACGTGGAAATCGGCGCCAACAGCACCGTGGACGCGGGCACGATCCGGGCCACCTGCATCGGCAACGGCGTCAAGATCGACAACCTTGTCCAGATCGGCCACAATGTGGTGCTCGGCGCGGATTGCCTGATCTGCGCCCATGCCGCCATCGCGGGCTCCAGCGTGCTGGGGCCGCGCGTGATCCTGGGCGGCAAGGCGGGGGTGGCCGATAACCTCGAGATCGGGCGCGACGTGGTCGCGGGCGGCGGGGCCGTGATCCTGTCGAACCTGGGCGATGGGCTCTTCGTCAGCGGCCACCCGGCGAAACCCACCCATGCCCATCGCGCCGAACAGAAAGCCCTGCGGCGGCTGGCGCGCGGGGCTGGGCGCGACAGGGCGCCCGAGGGCGAATAAAGGTTTCCAAGGGCCGCCCGAATCCCTAAATCTTCAGCAGGGAACCGCGAAGAGGACATCATGCGTGACGACATCGCTGACAAGGTGATCGCCATCATCGCCGAACAGGCCATGCTCGCCCCCTCCGACGTGACACCGCAGAGCACGCTCGAGGACCTCGGGATCGACAGTCTTGGCCTGGTCGAGAGCATCTTCGCCATCGAAGAAACCTTCGACATTTCTGTTCCCTTCAACGCCAACGAACCTGCGGCAAGCGACTTCGACATTTCCTCGGTCAGTGCGATCATCGCGGCGGTGGAGCGACTGGTCGCCGAGCAGACGTGAGCCATCGCGTCGTCATCACCGGGGCCGGCACCATCAATGCCCTGGGCCATGACGTGCCCGCCACGCTGGAGGCCATGCGCGAGGGCCGCTGTGGTATCGGCCCGCTGGATATCCGCGACGTGGACCGGCTGGCCGTCAAGATCGGCGGGCAGGTCACGGATTACGACGAAGAGAGCCATTTCAACCGCCAGCAGATCTCGCTCTATGACCGGTTTACCCAGTTCACCCTGTTGGCCGCACGGCAGGCGCTGGGGCAATCGAGGCTGTCGTTTTCCGGGGACCTGGCGGACCGGTCGGGCGTGGTGCTGGGCACCTCGGGCGGCGGGCTGAACACGCAGGATGAAAATTACCGCGCGGTCTACGAAGAGGGCAAGAACCGGGTCCATCCCTTCATCGTGCCCAAGCTGATGAACAACGCGGCCACCAGCCATGTGAGCATGGAATGGAACCTGCGCGGGCCCTCCTTCACCGTGGCCACGGCCTGCGCCTCGTCCAACCATGCCATGGGGCAGGCCTTCAACATGATCCGCTCTGGGCTGGCCGACGTCATGCTGGCCGGCGGATCGGAATCCATGCTGTGCTTTGGCGGGGTCAAGGCCTGGGAAGGGCTGCGGGTCATGTCAAAGGAGGCCTGCCGGCCCTTCAGTGCCACGCGCAACGGCATGGTCCAGGGCGAGGGGGCGGGCGTCTTCGTCTTCGAGCGGCTGGATCATGCGAAAAAGCGCGGTGCCGAGATTCTGGCCGAGGTGGCGGGATTCGCCATGTCCTCGGATGCCTCCGACATCGTCATGCCCTCGAAACAGGGGGCGGCGCGGGCCATCGCGGGCGCCCTGCGCGACGGGGGCATCGACGGGGGCGAGGTGGGGTACATCAACGCCCATGGCACCGGCACCGCGGCCAATGACAAGACCGAATGCGCCGCCGTGGCGGATGTC
The DNA here is from genome assembly GCF_047086965.1 of Roseovarius halophilus (ex Wu et al. 2025). Taxonomy (NCBI): domain Bacteria; kingdom Pseudomonadati; phylum Pseudomonadota; class Alphaproteobacteria; order Rhodobacterales; family Roseobacteraceae; genus Roseovarius; species Roseovarius halophilus (ex Wu et al. 2025). The sequence goes on from NZ_JBKOTX010000008.1 coordinate 53,549, forward strand.
TTCGGGGCGCAGGCCGACCGGCTGATGATTTCATCGACCAAGTCCATGCACGGCCACCTGATCGGCGGGACCGGCGCGGTGGAACTGCTGGCCTGCATCATGGCGCTGCGCGATGGCGTGGTCGCCCCGACCATCGGCTACGAGGAGTTCGACCCCGAATGCGCGCTGGACGTGGTGCCGAATGAGGCGCGCGAGGCGCAGGTGCAGGTGGCGCTGTCGAATGCCTTCGCCTTCGGCGGGCTCAATGCCGTGCTGGCGCTGAAAAAGGCCCCCTGAGACGCGAAAACGCCGCCCCGGTGCCCCGGGACGGCGCTTGTGCCCGGTGCAACCGGCTCAGAGCGAATCGAAGGCCGCGGTGAAGCCGGACAGGGACACGGACAGCACGACCTCCTGATCGGGGGCGGCGAAGGGCACCAGGCGCAGCGTCGCCTCGGCCCCGGCCTTGAACAGCCCGATATCCTGATCGGTGAAGCCCACCCTGGCGATGCAGCCGCCCTCGTTGCAGGTAGTGAACTGGAAGCGCCGGGCGGTACCGCCATCCACGCGCAGCGTCAGTTGTTCGGTCAGCAGCGTGCCAAGGGGCGCGACGATGGTTGCCCCGGCGGCGGCCTGACCCTCTTCGATGCTGACCATCGAGACCTCGGCGACATCGTTGCCGTCCTCGTCCGAAAGCAGCTGGTAGATCTGGCAGGGGTCCTCGCCCTCTTCGGTGCGCAGGCAGCGCACGGACCAGTCACCGTGTTCCTCGCGGATGTATTGCTGGCCCGGCTCCGGGTCTTCGGTGACCGGGTTGCCCTCTTCATCGACGGGGGTGCCCATGTCGAGCGCCCCGGTGGGATCGGTGCCGCTGTCGTCCTGTGCCATGGCGGGCAGGCCGAGCATCGCGAGGATGGCCACGAGGGGGAGTGTCGTCTTTGGGATCATTGTCGCGTCCAGTTGGTTTCAGGTCGATATCCGCCTAGCACGGATCGTCCCCCCTGTCAGACCGAAATGCGTCCCCGGTCGGAACCTCTGCTCGGTCTCGGCGCGGACCCGCGCACGCTGGGACCTGACAGCGGGTCGGGAAAATGAAAAAGGGCCCTTGCGGACCCTTTTCCATCGCTCCCTGTCGGACTTGGCCGACTTATCAGTCAAAGGCTACGAAACCCCGGCCCGCCCGTCAACAGGCAAACGTGACATTCCGTCATGGTGGCCATTCCGCCGCGTGATGCCCGGGGTGGAAAACGCTGCGCCACGGCAGGCGATCCGTCTGACAGGGACCGTCCCGCCGCCGGACGGCCCACGCAACGGAACACCAGCAGCCTGGCACGCACAGGTTGACGATCCATGCGCGCCCCTGCAGGCCGTGTCCGCCGGATGCTGAATGGTGCCGGCGCGGAACAGCGGGTCGCCCTACAGTTGGCTGACCCGCAGTTGTGTCAGGCGGTTCTCTTCCTTTTCCGTCACCTCGAAGCGGAAACCGTGGAAGGAAAAGACCTGGCCCTCGGCCGGGATCATCTGGGCCTCGTGGATGACCAGCCCGGCGATGGTGTTGGCCTCTTCGTCGGGCAGGGTCCAGTCCATGGCGCGGTTGAGGTCGCGGATCGTCATGCCGCCCTCGACTGTCACGCTGCCGTCCTCGGCGGCGATGAATTCCGCGTCCTCGTCGGTGTCGAACTCGTCGGTGATCTCGCCGACGATCTCCTCGAGGATGTCCTCCAGGGTGATCAGCCCCTGCAGCGATCCGTATTCGTCGACCACCAGCGCGAAATGGGTCTTGCGGGCCAGGAACTTGCGCATCTGGTCGTCGAGCGAGGTCGTCTCGGGGATGAAATAGGGCTCCATCGCGACGGTGAGGATGTCGAAGGCGGCGAGCTCCTCGGGGGCGATGCGGCCGTCGCCCAGCATCCGGTGCATGGCGCGCAGCAGGTCCTTGGCGTGCAGCACGCCGACGATGTTCTCGGGCTCCTCGCGGAACAGCGGCAGCCGGGTGTGCTTACTGTCGAGCACATGCGACAGGATGTCCATCACCGGCAGGCTGGCGTCGATCATCTCGATCTCCGAGCGGTGGAGCATGATCTCCTCGACCGCGCGCTCGCCCAGGTCGAGCGCGCCGAGGATGCGGTCGCGGTCCTCCTTCTCGACCACGCCCTCGGAGTGGCCCAGCTGGAGCGCCCCGGCGATCTCGTCGCGCAGGGCCAGGATGTTGGTGTCGGGATCCGTGGCCACGCCGAAGACGCGCAGCACGCCGCGCACCAGCAGACGCACCGCGCCGACGACCGGCGCGAAAAGCGTGACCGCCACCGACATCGGCCCCGAGGCCAGCCCGGCGGCCTTCTCGGCATTGGTGATGGCATAGGTCTTGGGCAGAACCTCGGCGAAGATCAGCACCAGCAGCGTCATGACCAGCGTCGCCATGGCCACGCCGCTTTCGCCGAAGGCGCGGGTGAACAGCGCCGTGGCCAGCGAGGTGGCCAGGATATTGACCAGGTTGTTGCCCAGCAGGATCGAGCCGATCAGCCGTTCGCTGTCATCGGTGACGCGCAGGGCGCGGGCCGCGCCCTTGTCGCCTTTGTCCGCGTTCGAACGCAGCTTGCCGCGCGAGGCGGCTGTCAGCGCGGTTTCCGACCCGGAAAAGCAGCCCGAGAGCACCAGAAGCAGCAGGATGGTTCCGGCGGTGGTCCAGAAGGCGGCGTCCATCATTGAGGATATGTCCGTTGCATTGATCTCTTATGGGGCGGCATCACCGCGGCTTCAAGCATCCTTCGTCATGCCTGTGGCCAAAGGGTGATGCGCAAGCACCAGCGTGCGCAGTCGCTCTTCCAGGACATGGGTGTAGATTTCCGTCGTGCCCAGGTCGGCATGGCCCAGCAGGGTCTGGATCGCGCGCAGGTCGGCGCCACCGGCAAGCAGATGCGTGGCGAAGGCATGGCGCAGCACATGCGGGCTGATCCGATCGGGGGGGATGCCGGCCTGGGTGGCCCAGGTCTTGATCAGCCCGTGAAAGCTCTGCCGGGTCAGGTGGCCGGATTTGCCGCGCGATGGGAACAGGAAGGGCGAGCGCGGCTTGCGTTTCGCCGCCGCATTGTCCTCTGTGGCATCGCGCTCGGCCAGCCAGGCGGTGAGGGCGGCGCGCGCGGGCGGCGACAGCGGCACCATGCGGTCCTTGTCGCCCTTGCCGCGCACCAGCAGCATCCGCGGATCGCCCCGCGCCGCCGAGACGGGCAGGGAGACCAGCTCGCTGACCCGCATGCCGGTGGCGTAGAGCAGCTCCATCAGGCAGATGTTGCGGCTCCGGTCGCGGGGGCTGTTGCGGGCCGCGTCCAGCAGGGCGTCGACCTCGTCAAGGCTCAGGCTGCGGGGCAGGTGGCCCGTGCGGCCAGGTCCCGCGATTCGGATGGCGGGATTGTCGCTGCGCCAGCCCTCGTCGAAGGCAAAGCGAAACAGCTGCTTGATCGCCGAAAGCCGCCGGGCCCGGGTCGCCGGGGCCAGCCCCTCGGCCGCGCTGGCGACGAGGTAGTCCTCGACATGGGCCTGTGTCGCGGTGGCGAAATGCCCGCCGCGCGTCTCCAGCCAGTCGCCAAAGGCGGTCAGGTCGCGGGCATAGGCCATTCGGGTGTTCTCGGCGGCGTCCAGTTCCGCCGCCTGGGCCTCGAGGAAGGCCTGCAGCCAATGGGCCTGGGGCTGGTTGGCGGCGCTCATGTGGCGGACAGGACCAGGTGGTGCAGCGCGGTGCGGCGGGCGATGTCCTCCAGCCCCAGGGCGCGCAGGGTCGACAGCCCCTCGGCCAGGGCGGCCGGGTCGCCCTCAAGCCCCTGCTGGACGGTGGCGATGGTGCGCAGGATGGCCTCGCCCAGGCGATCCTGCCCTGCCATCTCGACCAGGCGCTCATCGGCCCGGAGGGCGGCGAAGGCGGATCTGACCGGCGCGGCGTCGCGCGCGGCGGGGGTCTCGGGGGTGACCTGTCCACGCGCCACCGCCCGGAGCAGCGCCGCCCCCTCGGGCGCCTCCAGGTCCAGCGCGTGGGTCTCGTAATCGGCGGTCAGCATCAGGAGCCGGTAGCGCAGCCCCTCGGCCCGGGGTGTCAGCCGGGCCTGCGACAGCCGGTCGGCAAACCCGCCGACCAGAACCGCCTCGGTGCCCGCGGCGGTCAGTCTGTCCCAGGCGGCCTCAAGCGCGTCAGAGGCCCGCTCGCCATCCCTGGCGTCCAGCGCGGTTTCCAGCTGCTGCACGGCGCGCGCCCGTTCCCAGACCCCGCCCGAGGCCGAGGGCACCCGCTCGGTGTAGAGATCCAGAAGCACCGTGGGCGGGATCGCCCCGGTGCGCAGCAGCCGCTCGCCCGCCTCGATCTGGGATTTCCAGCCCACCGTGTCGCGTTGGTCGGAATGGGCAAACGCGCGCGGCAGGCCAGTGGTGCCCAGGCGTTCGCCCACGGCCTCGCGGATGCGGAAGATCAGCGGCGTCACCTGGTCCGGGCGCGGCGGGGTCTCGCCCTCGAAAAGCTCGGGGTCGAGGAACCAGGCCATGAGGTCGGCGGTCTTGGTGTCCATGTCGCCCAACGCTTCGGCGGTGTTGAGCGTCAGCGCCGCCGCCGACCAGTCGCCGGCGCGGGCCAGGCAGAAGATCCGCGCCGCGGGCGACGGCGCGATGCCGGGCCTGTCCTGCATGACCTCGCAGGCGCGCCGTTCGGTCCCGGTCAGAAGCGAGACATCGAACCAGCGCCGGAACAGGGCCGAGGTGTCGGGGGTCGCGGCTTCGAGCATGGCCTGGGCGGGCTCCAGCGCGCCGATGTCCAGCAGCGTGTCGACCCGGGCCAGGAACAGTGCGGCGTCGGAGCCGGCATCGGCGGGCGGGTCGGCCTCGGTCAGGATCATCCGCACTAGCAGGTCGCGCAGGGGGACCAGGGTCTCGACCTTTTCGGCGCGCATGAGGGCGACCAGGGTCTCGGCCTCGCTGCCCGCCCAGAGCGTCTGGGGCAGGCCGGTCGTCGCCGGGGACATGAGACCGACCCGTTCGGGCGAGGGCGCGTCCAGCGGACGGACCGAGATATCCGGGGTCGTGGCGCTCTCGGCGACGGGGTCTTCGGGCGGATGCGGCCCCGGGCCGCGTCCGGGCACCGGGGGGAATTCCGGCGCCGGGGTCGGGGTGCGCACACTTTCCGACAACCAGTCGATGGCCGAGAGGGGGCGCATATCCGCGGCCTCGTCGGTCTGGGCAAGCGCCGGGCCGGCCAGCACCGCCGCCAGCCCCATGGCGGCTGCCCGCATCGCGATCGGTTGTCTCGAAGGGTGTGTCACCGTTACTCCACCTCGAGCGTTACGGGTTTCGTGACCTCTTGCACCGGGGGCGCGAAGTCCTCGGCAAAGAAGATCGGCCCGACATAGGCATAGGCGATCAGGCCCAGTGCCGCGAAAACCGTCAATACCAGCACCGCCTTGATCAGCCGCCACAACATGTCTTTGCCCCAATCCTTTGGTTTTGCCCCGACGCCGCGCCCCTGTGGCCCGGCCGCCGGGGATCAAGGGCAGTTTCACCACCCCTTGTCGAAGGTTATATATGGCCTTCGGGACAATTTCACGTCATGGAATGGGAAAAATCACCCCCGGGCGAAGGCGTGCTGACCGCCGGGCGGGGCAGGACAGGGGAGACAGGCCGGACGTGACGGGCAGCGCAGCAGACAGGCAGGATGGCCAGGGCGGTCGGTGGCCCCGGTTGCACCGCACCGTGGTGCTGGTGGGCATGATGGGCTGTGGCAAGTCGGCCATCGGGCGCACCCTGGCCACCAAGCTTGGCGTGCCCTTCCTTGATTCGGATGCCGAGATCGAGCGGGCGGCCAATGCCACGATTCCCGAGATTTTCGCCCGCGACGGCGAGGCCTTCTTTCGCGCCCGTGAGGCCGAGGTCATCGCCCGGCTGCTGCAATCCGCGCCCTGCGTTCTGTCCACCGGCGGCGGCGCCTTCCTGGCCGCGCGCAATCGGCAGGCCATCGCGGCGCATGGCGTGGCGGTCTGGCTGGACGCCGACCTGGACCTGCTGTGGGAGCGGGTGCGCCACAAGGACACCCGGCCGCTGCTGCGCACGCCCGATCCCTACGCGACGCTGGCCCGCCTTCTGGAGGAACGCGCGCCGATCTACGCGCAGGCCGGGCTGCACGCCAAGGCCGAGCCGGGCCTGTCCATCGACGCCATGACCGATCGCGTCATCGCCACCCTGGCCGAACGGCCCGATATCCTGGAGATGTCAGATGACAGTTGAAACCGTATCCGTGGACTTGCCCGGCCGGGCCTATGATGTGCGCATCGGGCCGGGGCTGATCACAGCGGCTGGGGCCGAGATCGCGCCGCTTCTGCGCCGGGCGCGCGTGGCGATCGTGACCGAGGAAACCGTCGCGGCGCTGCACCTTGCGCCGTTGCAGGCGGGCCTGCGTGCCGAGGGCATCGAAAGCCTAGCCCTCACCCTGCCGCCGGGCGAGGCCACCAAGGGCTGGGCCGGGTTCACCCGCACCGTCGAATGGCTGCTCGACCAGCAGGTCGAACGGGGCGATATCGTGCTTGCCCTGGGGGGCGGGGTGATCGGCGATCTTGTGGGGTTTGCCGCTGCCGTGGTCCGGCGCGGGGTGCGCTTCGTGCAGGTGCCGACCTCGCTTCTGGCCCAGGTTGACAGTTCCGTGGGCGGCAAGACCGGGATCAACGCGCCCCAGGGCAAGAACCTGGTCGGCGCCTTCCATCAGCCTGCCCTGGTGCTGGCCGATACCGCGGCGCTGGCCACCATGCCGACCCGCGATTTCCTGTCGGGCTATGGCGAGGTGGTCAAATACGGGCTGCTGGGGGATGCGGCGTTCTTTGCCTGGCTGGAGGACAACGGCCCGCGCCTGCGCGCCGACGAGGCGGCCCTGATCCATGCGGTGACGCGCGCGGTCCGGATGAAGGCCGAGATCGTCATGCGCGACGAGACCGAACAGGGCGACCGGGCGCTGTTGAATCTGGGCCATACCTTCTGCCATGCGCTCGAGGCCGCGACGGGCTATTCCGACCGGTTGCTGCATGGCGAGGGCGTGGCGATCGGCTGTGCCCTGGCCTTTGAAACCTCTGCCCGGCTGGGGCTCTGCCCGCAGGAGGAGCCCGGCCGCCTGCGCGCCCACCTGTCCGCCATGGGCATGAAGGGGGATCTCTCGGACATCCCCGGCGAGCTGCCGGGGGCTGCGGCGCTGGTCGATCTCATGGGACAGGACAAGAAGGTCGTGGACGGTCAGTTACGCTTCGTCATGGCCCGCGGGATCGGCGCGGCCTTCGTGACCTCGGACGTCCCGCGCGCGGTCGTCGAACGGGTGCTGGCCGACGCGCTCTAGTCGTCGTCCCATGAGTCTTCGGAAAATGGGTCGATCCCGTGCCGCCGACAGAACCACATGAACAACGGCCACTCCATGACCATGGCCGTCAGCAGCGTGAAGACCCACCAGTTGGTCTGGACCAGCAGCAGGGAAAAGTGCGTGCCGCTGCCTGCGAACATCCAGCCCGCCACCACCAGCAGCACCACCGAGAGCATCACATCCTGCCGCAGCAGACGGCGCAGGGTGATCCGGGCCATGCTGGGATAGATGCCCATATAGGCCACGGCCAGGGCTGCCGCGTTCAGGATCAGAATCTTAAGTTCGGGGGGCAGGGCGCCCATCTGGGCATCCTCAGAACGGAATCTCGTCGTCCATGTCGCCGCCGCCCGCGGGGCTGGCCGGGCCGCTGTCATAGCCGCCCCCACCGCCGCCGTAGCCGCCGCCGGATTGGTCGGCCATGTAGCCGCCGCCGCCCGCGCCGCCGCCTTCGCCGCGGCCGTCCAGCATGGTCAGCTCGGACTTGTAGGGCCGCAGCACGACCTCGGTCGAATAGCGATCTTGGCCGTTCTGGTCCTGCCACTTGCGGGTTTCCAGCTGGCCCTCGATATAGACCTTCGAGCCCTTTTTCAGATACCGCTCGGCCACGTTGGCCAGCGGCTCCGAGAAGATCGCGACGGAATGCCATTCGGTCTTCTCGCGGCGTTCGCCGGTGTTGCGGTCCTTCCAGTTCTCCGAGGTGGCGATGCGCAGGTTGCAGACCTTGCCGCCGTTCTGGAAGGTGCGCGTTTCCGGGTCGCGCCCCAGGTTGCCGATCAGAATGACCTTGTTGACGGATCCGGCCATGGCGATCTCCCTTGCTGTCAGAATCCCTGTCGGGTGTTGGCGCTGTTACACCATCCCAGATCGGTTAATGAAAGAAGAATGTCGCCGGGCCGGACCCAGAACGGCGCAAATTCCGCGCCGTCGCGGCCATCAGCCCCAAGGCGTCAGGGCCGCCCCCAAGCCGCTGTTGCTATTTCCCGGTCTTGCAGGTGTTGATGCCCAGCAGGGCGTAGGGCGGGCACCAGCCTACGATGGCCGTGCCCAGCGGGATGATCCCCAGCAGGTAAAGCCAACTGTACTGCCCGTCCGGGTTCAGAAAGAACCCGAGGATCAGGGCCACCCCGACAAGCGCGCGGAGGATGCGTTCGGTGCTGCCAATGTTTCTGGTCATATCATGTGCCTTTTCGCGTTGCGCCCGTGTGAATCGGGCCAATGTCGGGATCATACGCCAAACGCCGCCCGCCGTCTGTGACTTCGTCACGCGCCGCTCAGCTTTCGGTGTCGATCCGGGCCAGACGGGCCAGGGCCGCGCGATCCAACAGGGCGACATGCCCCCGGTCGCGTCGCACCCAGCCGCGCCGCGCAAAATCATCCAGCCGGCGCGAGACGACCTCGCGCGCAGAGCCGATGCGACTGGCCAACTCGGCCTGCGTGGCGTTGACGTCATCGCCCGTGGCCAACGCCAGCAAGGCATCCGCCAGCCGAGATTCAATCCGGTGAAATGCCACTTTTTCAAGAACATGGACGGTGCTTTTCATACGCTGCGCGAGAGCGCGGAATACGAAGGCCCGAAAGGGTTCCGAGCGGCCCATGAGCGCCAGGAACTGGTCCTTTGGCACCAAGACGAGCGTGGTGTCCTGCGCGGCCAGTGCCTCGCCGGTGTAGGGTTCGCCGCCCAGCAGGCCCAGCGTCGTCTGCACGCAGGTCTCGCCGCGGTCAATGGCGTAGAGCAGAATGTCGCGCCCCGACGGCCCCACCAGAAAGACCTCGACGCGCCCGCGCAGGACCAGCGGAAAGCCCTCGGCCCCGTCGCCGGGGTGGAACAGGCTGCGCCCGCGCGGCAGGGTCATCGGGGCCAGGCGCGCAAGTTCGGCGCGGTCGGATGGGTCCAGCCCGGCCAGGTCGGTTCCGTCGAGCCAGCTCATGCGCGGGTGCGGGGTTCGAACCGGGTCAGCATGGCCGAGAAATCGCACCCGGTGCTGCCGTGCTCGTCGTGGAACCGGAGATGAAGTCCGGCCGCGCGCGCGCCCATGGTTGGCTCGGTGTCGGCCTGCGCAGCCGCCGTCATGGCCCGCTGCAGCGCCTTGCGCATCCGGTTCGCGGTAAAATGCGGGGGCCAGCGGGTATCGGCGGGCAAGCTCGGCCCGATGCCCGGCGCTGGGCAATGGCTGGTCGGGGACCAGCCCTGCACCGACGCGGTCGACACCACGTCGAACAACGCCTCCCACCCCGGGCCTGGCCTGTCGGCCAGGAAGGTCAACGGGCCCGCCTGCGCGCCGCTGATGTCGCCCGAAACCGGCGCGCCCACCGCGCCCCGGTCCATGCCGTCGATCCCGCCGTCGGACAGCACCGGCAGGATCACATCGTCCCCAGTGCCCGTTTCGGCGGCCGACTGTGCACGGCGCGTCCCCTCGGGGCGGGCGGCGGTGTCAAAGCCTGTGACATCATGGTCCGCTGTGGCGAGGTTGCAGGCCATGTGCGCGCCCATGTTACCCAACCCGACGAAACCGATTTTCATGATGGCTTTCCCTCGCTGGTCACAAGTGCAGCGGGGCCGCGGTCATCGGGGCCTCCATGGCGCGGATATCCGCCGCGGGCAGGTCGCGCCAGTCGTCGTGCCGCCAGCGCGGGGCGCCATCGCGGTCGATGATCGCGGCGCGGATGCCTTCGAGGAAATCGCCCCGTTCCATGGATCGCGCGGTATGGCGATACTCGTGCTCCAGCGCGGCGCGGATATCCTGCGCGGTGCGGGCATTGTGGACAAGGCGCAGGGTGCAGGCCATCGCCAGCGGCGAATGCCGCGCCAGAGCTGCGCCCGCACGGTCCAGCGGCTCGGGCGCGGGGTCCGGCAGGACGTCGGCGATCGCGCCGAGGGTGTCGCCGTCGAAACAGGCGTCGATACGGGCCTGCCAGCCTGCCAGCGCGCTGGCGGGGGCCGACTCGGCCAGGCGCGGCACCGCCGATGCATCGCCTGTGGCGCAAAGCTCGGCCATGAGCGCTGCCCAGCCCGCTTGCGGGACGAAGTGATCGGCAAAGCCCGTGTGCAGCGCGTCGCCTGCCGTCATCCGGTGCGCCGTCAGGCCCAGGAATTCCCCCAGCCGCCCCGGCGCGCGGGCCAGCAGCAGCGAGCCGCCCACGTCGGGGATCAGCCCGATGCCTACCTCCGGCATGGCCAGCGTGCTGGTCTCGCAGACGATCCGGTGGCTGGCGTGACACCCGACACCGACGCCACCGCCCATGGTATAGCCCTGCAGAAAGCTGACGATCGGCTTGGGGTACGTCGCGATCTTGGCGTTCATGCGGTATTCGTCGCGCCAGAACCGGCGGCCATAGTCGAAATCCCCCGCGCGGCCGTGGTGATACATCTCCTGAATGTCGCCGCCCGCGCAGAAGGCCTTGTCGCCCGCGGCGTCGATCACGATCAGGTCCAGCGCTTCCCGCGTGCGCCAGTCGTCCAGGGCCTGTTCGATCACCAGCACCATGTCATGGGTCAGGGCGTTCAGCGCCCCGGGGCGGGTCAAAGTGATACGGCCCGCGCGGCCTTCGGGGCGGATGTGAATGTCGCTCATCGCTGCTGCCTTCATCTTGGCCAATAAACTCCCCCCGGAGGGCCGATTTCAAGTGGCTAATGCGTTCCGACCAAGCGGATACGCGCGCCCCATGATACCGCAGGTCCGGGGCACGAAAAACCGTGCCCGGCGGTCGCGGGCTACCTCAGCGCCCACCGATCTGGGCGGTCCCCACGGCGCGCGCCATGTCGAAGATGGCGTCCCGCTGTTCGGTCACCCCGAAATCCCCCCGGAGGGCGGAGTGAGGCATTGAACGGTTGTTTGAGTCTGGTGGCCACGGCCGCAAAAGGCATGGTGCCTCAAAGGTCGGCGCTGAATTCCTCGATCAGGTGGCGGACCACAGTGCGCATCTGGTCCTCGCCGTCGGCGCCCGCGTCGCGGGCCGCGCGGGCGGCGCCGCGCTGGCGTTCCGCGCTGGTGCCGCTGGTCATGATCTCGCGCAGCGCGTCGATCTCCCGGCTGCCTTGCAGCACGCCCGCGTCCGCCTCGACCAGCTCCAGAAGTTCCTCGAAAAGCTCGGGGAAGGGCACGATCTCGCCGCGGCCGAAGTCGATCAGCCCGCCGGTGGTGCCGTAGCGTTGCGCGCGCCAGCGGTTTTCCTGCACCAGAAAGTTGTCGTAGCGCCGCCAGCGCTGGTTGCGCACCCGCAACCGCCACAGCAGGCGGGTCAGCGCCTGGATCAGCGCCGCCAGTCCCAGCGCATGGTCAAGCCGGGGCGAGACATCGCAGATCCGGGTCTCCAGCGTTGGGAAATGGGCCGAGGGGCGCAGGTCCCACCAGATCTTGGTGGCATCCTCGATCACCCCGAGGTCCACCAGCGCCTGGACCGAGCGTTGGTATTCGTCCCAGCTGTCCATGGCCGGTGGCAGCCCGGTGCGCGGCAGGTTGTCGAAGATCGACAGCCGGTAGGAGGCCAGCCCGGTGTCCTCGCCCTGCCAATAGGGCGAGGAGGTGGACATGGCCAGAAGATGCGGCAGGAAATAGGACAGTTGGCCCAGCAGGTCGGCGCGCAGCGCGTCCGAGCCCAGGCCGACGTGGACGTGCATCCCGCAGATCAGCATCCGCCGGACCACGCCTCCCAGGTCGTCGCGCAGCTGGTCATAGCGCTGCTTGTGGGTGTGGTGCTGGTCCTTCCAGTCAGCCAGTGGGTGGCATGAGGCGGCGATGGGCGTCAGGCCGTATCTGTCGGCGCAGTCGCGGATGGTGCGGCGCAGATGGGCAAGGTCTTCGCGCGCCTCGGCCACGGTGGCGCAGACCTTGGTGCCGATCTCGATCTGGCATTGCAGGTATTCCGGGGCCACCTGCCCGCCGAGCGCCGCCTCGCAATCGGCCATCAGGCCCTCTGGAACCACGGCCAGCGCCATGGTGTCCTTGTCGACAAGAAGATATTCCTCCTCGATGCCGATCGAGAATTCCGGCTCAATCATCCCGGCCTCCTGTCCCGCGTGTCCCTGGCGGGCATTCTGCGGCGACATGGGCCGAACGGCAAGTATCAGAGGCGGAGGGGCAGCCCGTGGCCGCCCCCGCGCCGGGCCGTCTGCTGCTCAGTCCATGGCCTTGAAGTTGAATTCGCCGCCGTCCTTGATCCCCGAGAACCAGCGCGAAGTCACGGTCTTGGTGCGCGTATAGAACCGGAAGGCGTCGGGGCCATACTGGTTGAGGTCGCCGAAACCGGATTTCTTCCAGCCGCCGAAGGTGTGGTAGGACAGCGGCACCGGGATCGGAAAGTTGACCCCGACCATGCCCACGTTCACCCGGTGCGCATAGTCGCGCGCGGTGTCGCCATCGGCGGTATAGATCGCGGTCCCGTTGCCATAGGGATTGTCCATGACCAGTTGCAGCGCCTCGTCGTAGCTGCCCGCGCGGACCTGGCACAGGACGGGACCAAATATCTCTTCGCGGTAGATCTCCATCTCGGGGGTGACGCGGTCGAAGAACGAAGGCCCGATGAAATAGCCCTCCCCATAGCCCTGCAGCGAGAAGTCGCGCCCGTCGATGCGCAACTCTGCGCCCTGGTCCACGCCCGATCCGATCAAGCCCAGTATTCGGTCGCGCGCCTGGGCGGTGATGACGGGGCCGTAGTCCACGTCCTCGCCTGCGGTATAGGGCCCGACCTTGAGCTTTTCGATGCGCGGCAGCAGCTTCTCGGTCAGCCGGTCGGCGGTCTCCTCGCCCACGGGAACGGCAACCGAGATCGCCATGCAACGCTCACCGGCGGCGCCATAGCCCGCGCCCACCAGCGCGTCGGCGGCCTTGTCGAGGTCGGCGTCGGGCATGATGACCATGTGGTTCTTGGCCCCGCCAAAGCACTGGGCGCGCTTGCCGTTGGCGGTGGCGCGGGAATAGATGTAATGCGCGATGGGGGTCGAGCCGACGAAGCCCACTGCCTGGATCGTCTCGTTGTCCAGCAGCGCATCGACCGATTCCTTGTCGCCGTTGACGACCTGCAGGATGCCGTCGGGCACACCGGCCTGCGAACACAGCTCGGCCAGCATCAGCGCGGTGCTGGGCACCCGCTCCGAGGGTTTGAGGATCATCGCGTTGCCGCAGACGATGGCCCCGGCCAGTTTCCACAGCGGGATCATGGCCGGAAAGTTGAAGGGCGTGATGCCTGCGACCACGCCCAGCGGCTGACGCATCGAGTGCAGGTCGATGCCCGGCCCGCCGTTGTCGGTGAACTCGCCCTTGAGCATATGCGGCGCGCCCATGCAGAGCTCGACCACTTCCAGCCCGCGCTGCACGTCGCCGCGCGCGTCGGGCAGGGTCTTGCCGTGCTCGCGGCTGACGGCTTCGGCCAGGGCGTCCATGTTCTCGTTGATGAGCTGGCCCAGCTTCATCATCACGCGCGCCCGGCGCTGCGGGTTCACATTCGCCCAGGCCTCTTGTGCCGTGGCCGCGCGGGCGACGGCATCGTCGACCTCTTGCGTGGTGGCCAGGGCCACCCTCGCCTGCACCTCCCCCTTGGCGGGGTTCATGACATCGGCGAAGCGGCCCGAGGTGCCCGCGACGCGCGCGCCGTCGATGTAGTGACCGATCTCTTCCATGGGGTCCTCCTGCGATCTGTTCGGCACCATGTTACTCTTGCAATTTTGCCGGTAGAAGAGACAATACATCAAAACGATCTTGTAATTCTGCAAAATGGTGGCGCGATGTGGAACTGGGACGACATGCGGGTTTTCCTCGCGGTGGCGCGGGCGCAGAGCCTGTCTGCTGCGGCCCCGGCGCTGAAGATGGACCCGGCCACGGTCAGCCGCCGGATCGCCCGGCTGGAGTCGGACCTGGGCGCCGCCCTTTTCGTGAAGTCGCCGCAGGGCTATGCGCTGCCATCGGGGATGCGCTTCTGGGCCGCGTGGTCGATGGCCTGGGCAACCCGCTGGACGGCAAGGGCCCGGTCGAGGCCGACAGCCGCACCGCCGCC